>JAEUJH010000414.1 GCA_016794825.1 Gemmatimonadota bacterium | reverse complement strand
GGCGCGTTCGCCCCAGCGGAGGCGCTGGGTCTCGAGCGAGACGCCGACGGCATTCCCCTGCGCGCTCACGGCCCAGCCATCGCGGGCCAGCGTGTTCTCGAGTCCGATCCGAAGGGTGAGGTCCTGAAAAGTCCGTCGCGGCGGCGGCGCGGTCGGATCGATCCGCTGATCGACCTGCCCCGCGCTGCTCAGGTCCACGCTGGGCAGCACCCGGGCTCGCTCGAGGCCGAGGCGGTTGAGCACCTTGAGCGGGGCGCGGCCCGATTCGACCCAGGTTCCATCGGCGCGGACCAGGTAGACCGTCACCTCGGATTCGCCCGCGGGGAGCCGCCAGCCGACCGGTCGGTAGCGAACAACGGTCCCGGCCACCTCGAGGGCGGCCGAGACGTCGGTGGCGCCGACCACGACGGCCAACCGTTCGCTCGGGGCCAGGCCGCGACTCAACTCGAACTCGAGCGCCGATCGGTTGGCGACGAATCGATCCGGCGACCAGCGGGGCCGGACCACGATGACCGAGTCCGGCCCCGAGACTGAGGCCCCGGCGGCCGGTTGCGCCGTCACCGAGGGTCCGAGGGTGACAAACATCGCGACCAGCACGGGGCCCGCGCTCAGGCGGGCGGCGACCGACCGGCGGATCATCGGCTTCGATCGAGCGGCGGAACGGAACATGGCGCGGGGCTCCTCGACCCCGGTCCCTCAATTGCTCCCTCGGAAAACCAATCGCGATCGGATCATCGCCGGCCGACGGCCGCGGCGTGCGGCTCGGCCCGGGCGAAACCGGACCCGCCGACCAGGTCGGCGGGTCCCACCGTCGATCAGGGCACGATGTACCGGATCCGGAGAGTCGGCTGTTCCGAGGGGGACTGGGCCGTTTCCCGGGAGTAGCCGTACATCAGAGGCCCGTTTCCGCGGAGCGCGAAACCGTGGTTCGGCTCGCCGGCCAGGATCGCCGTCACCGGGTTCTTCACGTCGTACACCGCGGTGCCCCCGGGCGTCACGTTCCGTGAGACGCCGTGCCACTGCACCGCCGGCTGGTTGGTGGCATTGACCGAGCTCTCCCGCCAGCTCCCCTGAACCTTGCCCACCTCGACCGGGTTGGATCCCGAGGACAGTGCCTTGAAGCTCACCACCAGTTCGGCCGCCTGGATCACCGCGCCGGCCGGAAGCGCCTTCAAGTCGAAGTGGAGAAAGGCGACCTTGTCAGGGAGGCCGACGATCAGATCGCCGTTGGCGAAGTTGGTGGCGACGGTGCCCTGCACTCTCGCGTCGGCGTTGGCCTTGAGGTTGGCGACGAGGATCGGCTTCGACCCGGTCGGCGGGGCGATCTGCGCTTCCGCGCTGGCCGCCAGCAGTGACACGAGGGCGGCTACGACGGGCCGGGCGGGGAGCGGGATGAGTCGGCGGAGCGAAGCGAACACGGGGCACCTCCTGAGAAGATGGAATCGGTTGAACTGCTGGTCGAACGGCATGGCGCCAAACCCGATCGGAAGTGGACAACGGCGGAGCGGTCGCGTTGCCCTTCCCGTTGCCGCGCGATATCATCGGCTGGCGACGAGGCGCCCCGCCGCCTGAAACTCCGATGAGCCGATCCCCCTGGTTTCTGCGAGTTGTTGAGTATTGGGGAGGTGAGCATGGACGAGGCCGAGCGAGCCCGCTGGCGACGGGTCGACGCGATGTTCGCGGCGGTACTCGAGCAGCCGCCCGACAGTCGTCGGGCCTGGCTCGCCGAGGCGACCGCCGGCGATCCCGATCTCCGGCGAGAAGTCGAAGCCTTGCTGACGTCGATCGATCGGGCCGAGGCCGCGATCGGCGATTCGGCCGAGGCGCTCGTCGGGAGGGACCTGGCGGATGTCGGGGAGATGGCGCTCGAACCGGACTCCCGGGTCGGCGCCTATCGGGTGCTCCGCGAGCTCGGCCGCGGAGGCATGGGCACGGTGTACCTGGCGCGGCGGGACGACGCGGAGTTCGAGCGGGCGGTCGCCATCAAGGTCGTCTCGTCACTCGATTCCTGGTCCCTCGGCCTCCGATTCGCGCGGGAGCGGCGGATTCTGGGGTCGCTCGAGCACCCGCGCATCGCCCGACTGTATGACAGCGGCATCACCGAACGGGGCCTTCCCTATCTGGTCATGGAGTTCGTTGCCGGGACTCGCATCGACCGGTTCGTGACCGATCGGGCCCTCACGACCGCCGATCGGCTGCGCCTGTTCCTGCGGGTCTGCGACGCGGTGGCGTTCGCCCACGGCCGAATGGTGGTGCATCGCGATCTCAAGGCGGCCAACATCCTGGTGACCGACGACGGCGAGGTCAAGCTGCTCGATTTCGGGATCGCCAGGCTCCTCGGGGCCGATCGCGATGGCGAGATGACGGCCCCCCTCAACCGGGTCTTGACGCCGGAGTACGCGGCCCCGGAGCAGTTCGCCGGCGCGCCCTCCGCCGCGACCATGGACCAGTATGCCCTCGGAGTCCTCCTTCACGAGCTGCTCACCGGACGGCGCCCATCGTGGCAGGTGCACGTGGCTGGCCAGGCCCCGCCGGGTGTCATCGAGGCCGCCTTCGAGCCGCCCAGCACCGGCGTCTCGAACCCCGCCCTTCGCCGCCAGATCCGCGGTGACCTGGACGTCATCGTGACGACCGCCCTCGCGCTCGACCCGGGCCGACGGTATCCCTCGATCGAAGCGATGGCCGACGACGTCCGCCGCCATCTGGCCGGCCACCCGATCCGGGCCCGCGCCGCATCCCCCGCCGTTCGAGCCACGAAGTTCATCCGCCGCCACCCGATCGGGGTCGCGGTGGCGGCCACGGCGGCGATTGCCACGGTGGCGTTCGTCGGAGTCACGGTGGCTCAGGCGCGGCGGATCGAACGGGAACGGGATCGAGCCGAGGCGGCGAGGGTCCGTTCGACCGAAGTCGCTCGCCTGCTGACCGGATTGTTCGAGTCGGCCGATCCGTTCGCCCCGGTCGACCCGGATTCGATGCGGGTGAGCGAGTACCTGGCCGCCGGGGTCGCTCGGGTGGACCGGGACTTGTCCGGCCAACCGGCCACCCAGGCCGAACTGCTGGCCGTACTCGGCGGCGTCTATCGGGGGCTGGGCCGGGTGGAGGCGGCGGAGCCGTTGCTCGAGCGCTCGGTGAACCTCCGACGCACCGGGGCGGCCACGTCGCCGGTGGATCTGGCCGAGAGTCTCCGGCAGCTCGGCAGGGCTCGTCTCGATCAGGGCCGTCACCACGACGCCGACAGTCTCTTCGCCGAAGCCGTGGCTCACCTCGAAGCAACCGGATCGGTGCCCCCCTCGACGCTTGCCGGAGCGTGGGCGGACTGGGCTCTCGCGCTGACCGAGTTGAGTCGATTCGACAGCGCGGGCGCCCTGTTCGACCGGGCGCTCGGGGCGCTCGAAACGGCGGCCTCGCCGGACACGACGCTGTTGATCAAGGTCCTCAACGATCGCGGCTACCTGGCTAGCCGGATGGGCGACAACACCGTGGCCCTGGATCGATCCCGGCAGGCCTACGAACTCAATCGGGTCACGAAAGGACCCGATCACCCCACGACGCTGGTCATTCTCTCGAACCTGGCCTTCCAGCTCGACCTCGCCGGGCAGTGGAAGGAGGCCATCCCTCGATACCGGGAAACGGTGGCCGGCCTCCGTCGCCGCCTCGGCACCGACCACCCCAACGTCGGTGGTGCGTTGCGGAACCTTTCCGCCGCGCTCACCCGCGCCGGCCAGCACGACGAAGCGATCGATCTCGCGATCGAGGCCTCCGCCCTCGATCGCCGGCGGCTCGGAGGTCGCCACCTCGGTTTGGCCATCACCCTCGACTACCTCGCCGGCGCGTACGAAGGTGCCGGCCGCCACGCCGAGGCGCTGCCGGCTCTCGCCGAAGGCTACCGACTCCATCGGGAACTGGCCGGACCGGACGCGCCCGAGACGGCGATCGCGTTGGCCCGCTGGGCCGGAGCCCGCTGCCGGCCGAGCCTCCCGTCAGAGACCAGAAATTCCGCCATTCCCGATTTCCGAACCGCGCTCCGGGTCCTCGATCTGGCGCTCCCGGAACCGCACCCGCAGCGGTTGGCACGACACATCTGGTACGGGGTCTGCCTCGCAGCGGTGGGACGGCCGACCGAGGCGGGGGCCGAGCTGGAAGCGCAACTGGAACTGGCCATCCGGCATCACCGGGCCGGCGACCAGATCGTGCAGATCGCCATCCGGGAGCTCCGGCGCCACTACGATCGAACCGGGTCGACGGCGGGTCGCGCCCGGGTCGACGCCCTCGCCGATTCGCTCGGCGTACCGGCGCGATGAGCCGGCCGCGTCAACTCGCCCCAGGGACCTCATCGCGCAGGAACCGGTAGAGCCAGGCCCGCGCTCTGGCCCAGTCCCGTTTGGCAGTCGGGACCGACAGGCCCGTGACCTCGGCGATTTCCTCGTAGTTCATCCCGGCAAAGAAGCGGTACTCGACGAGCTGGCCTAGCCGGGGGTCGGCGGCGGCCAGGCGTTCGAGGGCCTCGTCGATGGCCACCAGTTCCTCGGGGCCAGCGCCGACATCGACCGGGCGGTCGTCGTCGAGCGTGATCGGTTGGTCCCGCCCGCCTCGTTTCTGCGCGGTCCTGGCTCGGGCCCGGTCGACGAGGAGGTAGCGCATGGCTCGCGAGGCGATCGCGGCGAAGTGAGCCCGGTCCCGCCATTGGACTTCACCGCCGTCGATCAACCTGAGGTACGCTTCGTGGACGAGTTCGGTGGTGCTGAGGGTGGTGGGAGCTCCCCGCGCCAATTGGCGGTGGGCGATCCGCCGAAGATCGTCGTACACCACTTGAAAGAGGGAGGCGACCGCCTCGGGGCGCCCGGTCCGAACGGCGTGCAGCAACTCGCGGGAATCGATGGAATCGGTCATGGCGTCGGCCCGGATCCTCAAGGTTACTCCGGGATCCGGGCCGTCGCCATGGGACCGTTCAGAACGTCTTCGGTTGGCTGGGCGCCTTGCTGTCGGCTGCCACGAGCTTGACGCAGATATCTGGTCCGGCCTGGACCTTCTTGGAGTAGGATGAGGGACAGGTGTAGAGGGCGAGGCTGTTGTCGTTGGTCTTGAGACATGCGTCTCGCTTGTCACTGTACTGGTCGATCACCTTCACGAAACCAGGCGAGCAGACGATGTTGGCGGTGGTGGTCGTCGCGGGCTTGAAGCAGCGGGCGTACTCGCTGTTCATCACCTGGAAGTCGTATCCGGGCAGGCAGCCGTAGTAGGTGCCCGACATCACCGGACTGGCACTCCCCTCGGGGACGTTCGTGATGAGGACGACGGCGGCGATCGCTCCAACGAGCAGCGTAAGCATCCTGAACATGGCGGGTTCCTCCGGGCTCGGGTGACACCGGGGTCGACGTGACCCTGGTGTCCAGATACTCGGAAGATCCGGCAAAATGGGATCAGCGACCCGATTCGTGGAACGCGAGCATCCGTCCGACCAGGACGTCGAGCGCCTGACTGGTTCGACCACCGAGCAGGTCGGCGGCGTTGGTCACCGCGATCACGCCGATGCCCCGGCCGAGTCCGAGCCAGGCGACCGAGTGATTGACCGTGTTGGAGCCCTCGTGCGCGGCCGCCCGGCCGCCCGCCCAGGTCCGGGTGACCAGCACCCAGCCGAGGCCGTAGCCGTCGGTGCCGGCCAGCGGTACCCGGGCGGTAAAGAGGTCCCGACCGGTGGCGGGCGCGATCAGGGTCGAGGTACCCGCGTCGGCCACCAGGAACTCGCGGATCAGGCGGGCCCAGTCGCCGAGCGGAAGGTGCGCCCGTCCGGCGGCGGAGAGCCCCGGCGGATTGTCGCACCCCTCGCACGGCACCCAGGTCCCGCTCTGGAGCGAGTGGGCCACCGGCTGATCGGTGGCGCCCGCGGCCGCCTGCGGCCCCCAGCCCAGCCCGGAAATGCCTAACGGCTGGAGGAGGCGAGTGGCCAGGAGATCCTCGAACACGCCGCCCCAGGCCCGTTCGATCATGGCGCCGGCCAGGACGTAGCCGAGGTTGCTGTAGGCATAGCCGCCCACCGGCCCGACCGGCGTGGCGGCCACGGTCCACGCCACCAGGCTGGCCCGCTGCGACACCGCCGTCGCGCCGACGAAGGCCGCCCCCGGCGGGTCGTTCCGGATCCCGCCCCGATGCGACAGCAGGTCGGCCAGGGTCACGTCGCGATACTCGGTCCGCATCGTGGCCGCGAGTTCCGGAAACGCCTGCCCGACCGTGGTGCTCCACGCAATCCTGCCCTGGTCGACCGCGATCGCGCCGAGCGCGGCGGTGACGGCTTTGAGGTTGGACCCGATGTGCCACTTGTCGTCGACCGTCGCCGCCGGGCCGCCGGTGGCGCGTCGGGAGCCCGTCACCGCCAGGCCGACCGTTCCAGTCCGGGTGACGATCGCCCCGCCCATGGCCGGGAGATCGAAGGCTCGGCGGACCGAGTCGACGATCCGATCGAGCCCGGGCGGCGCCACCCGGAGTTCGAGCGTGGCCGACACCGATCCGGTCGTGGCGGTGATCGTGGTGGTGCCAAGGCCCACCGCCACGACGGAACCACCGGCGGTGACGGTCGCCACCGCCTGGTTGGCGGATTGCCACGAAATCGGGACCGCCGTCCGGAGCCCCTGGGCCGTCCGCGCGTCGGCCCGAGCCACCAGGGTCTCGCCCGGGGCCAGGACGGCCCGATTGGGCGAGACCGTCAGCAGGGCGGCCGGGGCCGGTGGGGCCGGCCCCGTGTCGCCGGAACCGCACGCCACCAGAAGGGTCACGCCCGCGACCCCCGCGACC
>JAEUJH010000360.1 GCA_016794825.1 Gemmatimonadota bacterium | reverse complement strand
TTCCACGTCATCCACACCCAGGAGAGCGAGCTGGCGGAGGCGGCGGCGCTCTGGGCCGGCCGGCCGAGCCCGCGGGCCGCGGCAGCGCCGGCGGAGGCTCACTCGGCTGGTCCCGAAGTGACTCATGGCATGGCGGGTCTGGTGCTGGGTGTCGAGGTCAGCGGTCCGGAACCGCCGGCTCGATCCGGGCCCGAGCGGCGCATCGACCTGACCGTGCAACGTCGCCCCCGGGTCTTCGGCGATTCCGCGGGCTTCGGCTTCGTCCTGGCGCGGCCTGGTGCCGTCCCAACGGATTCCATCGAGATTCCGGGCCCCGCGCTCGTCGTGCGCCGGGATCAACCAACCGCGGTGACGGTCCACAATCGTCTCGACACGCCGACCTCGGTTCATTGGCACGGGCTCGAGCTGGAGAGTTACTTCGACGGCGTGGCGGGCTGGAGCGGCACCGCCGCCCGACTCGCGCCCTCGATCGCGCCGGGCGACTCCTTCGTTGCCCGGTTCACGCCGCCCCGGGCCGGGACGTTCATCTACCACTCCCATTTCGGGGAGGTGCGCCAGCTCTCGCTGGGCCTGTTCGGCCCGTTGATCGTCCTGGAGCCGGGTGCGAAATGGGATCCCGACCGCGATCGGGTGATGATCTTCTCCGTGGCGGGCGTCGGCGATTCCGCGCTGGTGGTGGCGCATCAAGGCGGGGGCCCACTTCGCCGCGGGGTGTCGTATCGATTCCGGTTCATAAACATCACGCCCGCGGACGACGTGGTGCTCGAACTGCTCCAGGGTGACGCACCCCTGACCTGGCGGGTGGTGGCCAAGGACGGCGCCGACCTGCCGAACCCGCGGACCGGTCCCGCCCGGCTCCGGTTCGCGCCGGGGGAAACGACCGATGTCACCTTCGTTCCCGGCTCGGGGCCAGTGACCGTTCGGGTGCGGAGCTTCAACGACTTCGAAGTCGCCGTTCCAGTGCGCTAGGCTCCACTGCGACCGGCGGTGCACTCTTTAGGAGCGCGGGCCCCGGTCGGGCGGTCTGGTGCGGGGCCTGGCTTCGGGGTATCGTGCGCCAATGGAAAACCAAGCCCGCCTCAAGCCGATCGGCCTGATCGGTTCGCTGGTCTACTTCGGGATCCCGGCCGCCATCTTCGCCTGGTTCATCCTCTGGTTGCTCCCCGCCATGATGCGGGCGGGCCAACCGCGGCTCCCGATCTTCTTCGCCACCTTTGCCGCGCCCCTGGCCATGATGCTGGTGGCGGCGTTCATCGCCTATCGGCTCGAGGGGCGGCCGTGGTCGTGGCCGTCGTTCCGCGACCGACTCCGGCTCGGCCGGATGAGTCGAACCGACTGGGCATGGACCGTCGGCCTGGTGGTGGGAACCTGGGCCCTCCAGTGGGCCATCGGTCCCGTGGCGGCCTGGTTCGACGGCGTGACCTTCTATCAGTGGCCGCCGGAGTTCGCCGAATTCCTGGGCGGCATGCGGCAAGCCGACTTCGGAGTGGATCTCAAGGGCCGGTGGGACATCTGGCTGCTGATGGTGGCCGGGAGCTTCTGCTTCAACATCCTGGGCGAGGAGTTCTGGTGGCGGGGCATCATCCTGCCCCGGCAGGAATTGGCCTTCGGCAAGTGGGCCTGGCTCGTGAACGGCATTCTCTGGGATCTGTTCCACTTCTTCTACCACACGTCGCTCGGCAGCGTGGTGGCGTACCTCCCGTTGACGGTGCCGCTTGCGTGGGTGGCTCAACGGACCCGCAACACCTGGCCCGGGGTCATCGCCCATTTCATCGGCAACATCGCGCTGCCGATCGGCATCCTCTACAAGGTGCTCGGCTTGCCGCTGCCCGGTGGCGGCTGATGCCGGGCGGCACCCTCCTCCGGCTGGCGGCGTTTACCACCGATCCCGCCGGTGGCAACCCCGCCGGCGTCTGGATCGGCGACCAGCTTCCGACCCCCGAAACGATGCAGCGGGTCGCGGCCGAGGTGGGATACTCGGAGACGGCGTTCGTGGCGCCAGCCCTCGGCGCGGAGCGGACCATCCGGTACTTCAGTCCCGCCACCGAGGTGCCGTTCTGCGGTCACGCGACGATCGCCACCGGGGTGGCGCTTGGTGAGCGGGAGGGCGACGGTGTCTACCACCTGGCGACCAGCGTCGGCGTCGTGCCGGTCGTCACCACCACCCGCGAGGGGCGTCGGTGGGCTTCCCTGACTTCGGTGGCGCCGCGACAGGAACCGGTCGACGAGAAGCTCGTCGATTCGGTCCGGTCGCTGCTGGGATGGGCGGCTGACGCCCTGGACCCGTCGATCCCGCCGGTTCGGGCGTACGCGGGCGCATGGCATCTGGTCCTGGCCACCACATCGCCGGCGGTGCTCAACGCGCCGCTCGGCTACGATTTCGATCGGCTCCGCGCCGTCATGCTCGAGGCGGGCCTCGTCACCCTGCAGCTGATCTTTCGGGACACGCCGACGTCGTTCCAGGCCCGGAATCCGTTCCCGGTCGGCGGCGTCGTCGAAGACCCCGCCACGGGCGCCGCCGCGGCCGCGCTCGCCGGTTACCTCCGCGACGCGGGCCTGATTCCGGTGCCTGCCCGCGTCACGATCCGCCAAGGCGAGGCCATGGGGCGGCCCAGCCGGCTCGAGGTGGAAATCCCCGAGCGCGGCGGCATCATCGTGAGCGGAACGGCGGTGCCGCTCCCCTGATCAGGGGCTGGCCGGTTGAGCGGTAACGGCCGGCGTGGCGGTAAACGGCTTGTAGAGGGCCACCGCGCCCGCACCCATCGCCAGGATCGGCAACGCCACGAGCAGGGCCCGGGCCAGGGTCCGGCCTCGGTAGGGAAGGGTCAGCGCGGCCGAGAGCACCAGCCAGATGACCAGCTTGGCAATGACCCACCCCGGCAGACCCCCGGAGACGATCTTCATTCGGGCCAGCATGCCGAAGCCGCCGAGCAGCACCAGGAACGCCGAAATGCCGTGGGCCACGGCAAACGTCCGACGATACGGATTGTCGGCGCGGGTTCCGCCCCGAAGGACGTGCATGGCCGTCGCCGCCAGGATCGCGACGATGGTGAAAATGCCCAGGAAGTGGATCAGCTTGTACACCGCGTACGACATGGTTCGGCGCCTCAGGGGGATGGGGTGCGATGACCAGCCTCCAGGTTAATCGCCCCGGCGCCTTCCCGCAGGCTTTGGCGACCAAGCCAT
>JAEUJH010000359.1 GCA_016794825.1 Gemmatimonadota bacterium | reverse complement strand
CTCTTCCATCTTGTCGTGATGGAGCCGCTGCAGACTGTCGAAGGGTGCCCCATCCTTGACCGCGCGATAGACCGACTCCGCCAGCAATCGGGTGCTGTCGGCCCGGATCGAATCGACGACCGGCATGATCAGGATGTGGCGTACCTGCACTTCCGCGGGCTGCGCCCGCTCGACCTGGATCAGGTGGTACCCGAACGAGGTCTCGACCGGCTCTGAAATCTGGCCCGGCCGGAGCAGGAACGCCGCGGCCTCGAACTTCGGGTCGTAGCCCTGGCCGCGCCGGATCCAGTTGAGCGACCCGCCCTGTTCGCGGGTGGCCGGATCCATGGAGAACCGCCGCGCCGCCGTGCCGAAGTCGGCGCCCTTCCGGAGTTCGACCAGGATCGAATCGATGAGCGTCAGCGCCACCTTCTTGGCCGAATCGGAGGCCGTCGGCGTGATGACGATCTGCTTGAACGACACCGCCTCGGATCGGGGCGGGAACGAGGCCCGGTTCTGGTCGAAGTACTCCCGCACCTCCGCGTCGGTGGGCGGAATGTCCTTCATCTTCTGCCGCCCGCTCAACTGCTGCCAATAACGGTCGTACAGGAACCGCCGGCGCTGCTGATCGGCTTGGAAGCTCCGCCACTCCTCCAGGGTCTGGAAGCCGGTCGCCGTCAGCTGCTGGCGGAACTGCTCTTCCGACAGCCGGGTCCGGATGTTCCGGTACAGTTCATCGACCGATTCGGTGACCTCCTGGTCGGTCACCTTGATCATCGTGTCGCGCTGGGCCTCCTGCACCACCAGTTCCTCGTTGACCATCGACCGGAGGATGCCCTGCTGGAGCTGGCGAACCACCTTGGGGTCCTTGGGCGGCTCCCGGTTGGCCAGCTCGGTGTAGAACCGCTCGGTGACCTGGGAGGCGAGGATGGCCCTGGTACCAACGATCGCGACGATCCGATCGATGGTGTTGGTGGTGTCCTGCTCCTGCGCAACGGCGGTGGGACCCGTGAGGGCCACCACCGCCATCCCGAACAGCAAACCTGCGCGAGCCTGCATCGACTGCCCTCGGGCTAGGGGTTCGTCCCGGTCGAATCGGGCTTGCCCTCACCGATCGGCGGCCCGCCGGGGGCCTGCTGGAGCGCACCCGGAGGCGCCTGACCGGCGGCCGCCGCCGAGTCGCGCTTGAAGGTGGCCGTGGCGAGTTCGACCGCGCGGGACACGCCGGCCTGATTCACCTTGCCGCCGGCCTGAGCCCGGAGGTGATCGCCCAGTTCAGGCGGCATCACGAGCATCTGGGCCCGGCCCTCGAGCAACCGCCCGAAGAAGTCCTCGACCTTGTCGGACGCGAACTTGAGCTTCTGTTCGGTGGTCAACTTGGAGCTGTCCGACAGCTCCGGCACGCCGAGCCCGAGCTCGTTGGTGAGCTGAGCGATCGACTGGCTGTAGCGAAGATGGGCAAACTGCCGCATCTGCGGTTCGACCTTGATGCCGGCCGAATCGGCGGCGCGGAGCAACAGGGTCCTGAGCGCCAGGTCCTTGGCGAACTCGCCGAGGAGGCTGTCATTGGCGTTCCGGATCTGCATCCGACCCTGGAGCGGGAACATCGCGGTCCAGCGGACGAAATCGGCGAGGGTGACGTTGCCGCCCTTCATCGACACCAGCGTCCGGCTCGACTTGCGGGACCCCTCGGGGTACCCGATGGCAGTCTTCATGGCGGCGGCGGCCCCGCTCGCGACCTTGACGTCGGCCGCGGCGAGCAGGCCGAAGAGGTAGGTCGAGTCGGCGACCTGCATGGCCCGCTGCTTGACGCCCTCCTCGATCCGGGCCCGCGCCTCGGCCAGGGTCGGCCGCCGGATGATGTGGAAGCCGAACTGGGTCGGCACCACGCCGGTCAGCTGGCCGGGCTCGAGCGCCCAGGCCGCGTCGTCGAATTCCTTGACGAACTGCCCCTTGGGGCCGAACGGCAGGTACCCGCCGTCGTTCTTGCTGCCGTCGGCGCTGTACTGCTTGGCCAACTCGCCGAAGTCGGCGCCACCCCGGACCCGACCGAGCACGTCGGTGATGGTTCGGCGGGCGGCGGCGGTATCAGCCGCCGTCGGGCCGGTGGGGATGACGATGATGTGCTGGAAGACCCGGTTGTCGGGCGCATTGAACGCGCTGTCCACCGAGGCCGGGGTGAACTGGAACCGCTGGGCCCGGACCGTGTCGCGCCACCGGGTGACCTTGATGGTGGCCAGGGTCGGCCAGAGCACCTCGTCGATGGCGGTGCTGTCGGTGGGCACCTTCTTTTCGGCCACCGCGCGCGCGAACAGCGAGTAGTCGAGCCAGAGGTTCGAGATGAACTCGGCCGCCTGAATGGTCGGGCCGCCGCCCGACTTGCCCATGATGCTGGCCACCCGTTCGGCCGTCAGCTGGTGGTCGCCCACCGCGGCGGCAATGTCGGACCGAGCCGCGAACTTGTCGCAGCCGCCGACCAACGTCGCTCCGACCAGCACCCCCAACACCAGACGCCTCATGTCCGCTCCAATCGATGTCATGATGAACGAGACGATCGTCCCGTCGCTTCCTATTTGCCGGTTGCCACCTGGCGCAGCGCCCGCACCAGCGCCGGGATGATCGGTTCGCCTCCCAGGCGGACCAACCGGAGCGACAACGGCACGGTCCGCCGGACGTCGGCCGCCAGCTGGACGTGATCGAGCGCGGCGGTGAGCCTGGCCATCCTGGGAGTGGTACCCGCCCGGAAACTGACCCGGGCTTCGTCGCCCCGCACCAGGATGTGCTGAATTCCCAGTCCGGCGCCGATGACTCGGAGGCGGGTGAGATCGAGCAGATGCTCGGCGACCTCGGGCGGTGGACCGAATCTTTCCCGAAGTTCCTGGCGTAGCTCATCAATTTCGCCTGGATTGGTCGCCCGCGCCAGTCGCCGATAGATGTCCAGCTTGGTGTCGTCGTCGGCCACGTAATCGTCCGGCAACTGGGCCGGCCGATCGAAGACCACCTCGGGGGGGGCCGGCGTTTCGACCACCCCGGCGCCGTCCCGGAGGGACTTCACCGTCTCCTCCAGCCACCGGAGGTAGAGGTCGAAGCCGACCGCGTGGGCGTGCCCGGACTGCTCGCTCCCCAGCAGGTTCCCCGCCCCCCGGATCTCGAGGTCCTTGAGCGCGATCCGATACCCGGCCCCGAGTTCGGTGTGGTGCTCCAGCACCTTGAGACGGTCCTCGGCGTCCGGATCGATCAGGTCGGGGGTGAGCAGGTAGCAGTAGGCCCGCCGGTGGCTCCGGCCGACCCGACCCCGAAGCTGGTAGAGCTGGGCCAGCCCGAGTCGGTGGGCGTCGTGGACGACCATCGTGTTGGCGTTGGGAACGTCGAGTCCGGACTCGACGATCATGGTCGACACCAGGATGTCGAGTTCGCCGGCCACGAACTTCCGCATCACGCCCTCGAGCGCGTCGGCGCTCATCTGCCCGTGTCCGACCCCGACCCGCGCCCGAGGGGCCAGCGCCCGCACCCGCTCGGCGATGGTCTCGATCGTCTCGATCCGGTTGTGGACCACGAACACCTGGCCGCCGCGGTCGAGTTCCCGCGCAAACGCCTCTTCGAGCAGGGCGTCGTCCCACGGCTCCACGAACGTCAGGATCGGCGACCGGTCGCGGGGCGCGGTTTCGATCAGGCTCAGGTCGCGGATCCCGGCCAGTGAGAGATGGAGAGTCCGGGGAATCGGGGTGGCGGTGAGGGTCAGCACGTCGACCGCGAGCTTGATGGCCTTGAGCTGCTCCTTGTGCTTGACCCCGAAGCGATGCTCTTCGTCGATGACCAGGAGACCGAGATCCTTGAACGCCACGTCGGGCGAGAGGATCCGGTGGGTGCCGATCGCGATGTCGATCGTGCCGGCGGCCAGGGCAGCCAGCACCGCCTTCTGGTCCTTGCCGCTCCGGAACCGCGACAGCACCTCCACCTTGACCGGAAAGTCGGCCAGCCGCTCGGCAAAGGTCCGCCCGTGCTGCTCGGCCAAGACGGTGGTCGGCACCAGCACCGCCACCTGCTTCCCGCCCTGGACCGCCTTGAACGCCGCCCGCACCGCGATCTCGGTCTTGCCGTAACCGACGTCGCCGACCAGCAGGCGGTCCATCGGAATCGGCCGTTCCAGATCTCGCTTGACGTCCTCGGTGGCCCGCCGCTGGTCGGGGGTGTCCTCGTAGAGGAAGCTGCTCTCCAACTCCCGCTGCCATTTGGTGTCGGGCGGAAAGGCGTAGCCCGCGCTCACCTGCCGCCGGGCGTACAGCTCGAGCAACTCCGCCGCCATTTTCTGAATCGCCTCGCGGGTCCGTTCCCGAACCTTCTTCCAGGAGGGATTGCCGAGGCGGTGGATCCGCGGGGGCGGGGCGTCGCCGTCCTCGGCCGCGGACCGATAGCGCTCGAGCTGATCGAGGCGGTAGAGCGGCACGTGGAGCCGATCGCCGCCTTCGTACTCGACCACGGCCACTTCGATGGTGCCGCCCTCGACGTCGATCGTCCGGATGCCGCGGTAGATCCCGATCCCATGATCGAGATGCACCACGTAGTCGCCGTTGGTGAGCGTGCCGGCCGCGAGGGTCGGCGCCGCCTGACGATACCGCCGGGGGCGCCGGAGCCGGCGGGCCCGCCGGAAGACCTCGTGGTCGGTCATGACCCGGAGGGCCGGCATCACGAACCCGCCATCGAGGGCCCCGACCGCCAGGGTGGCCCCCGACGGCCGCCCATGCTCGTCGAGCAGCTCGGTCAGCCGTTCGAGCTGACCTTCGTTGTCGCAGAGGATGACGGTCGGCAGCTGCCCGTCGAGGATCTGGCGGAGCCGCTTGATGTCGCGGTCGACTTTTTCGGGCGGGAGGAAGCCGGCCTGAACATCGACGGGCTCCTCGGCCAGTGTCAGCTGGGCAAACCCGTCGAACGCCCGTCGCCAGACCGGTGGCTCGAGGAAGAGGTCGTCCCGCCGGGGCACCTCTTCGCCGAGGCGCCGGGCCACATCGAGGTGATGCTCCGCTTCCCGCCAGGCCCGGTCGACCTCCTCGCCATTGGCGGTGGCGGATTCGAGCAGCAGCAGGGTCCCCGCCGGCAGCAGCTCCAGCAACGACGAGCGAACCGTGGGCCCCACGCGGGCCGGCGCCCGTTCGGCCGGGTCGCCGGTCGGGACGGTGCGCACGGGCAACACGGTGACGACGTCGAGTTCCGGCCCGCTCCGCTGGGTGGACAGGTCGAAGCCCCGGAGGCTCTCGATCAGGTCGCCCCACCACTCGCAGCGGGTCGGGGCGGACATCCCGAATCCGTAGAGGTCGACGATCCCGCCCCGGACGCTGAACTGCGCGACTTCGGTGACGGTCGGGACTCGCTCGTAGCCCATGGACTCGAGTTGTCCGATCACGTCCCGGAGCGGCATCGCCGCGGCGCGGCGGAGTTCGAGTCGCATCGAGGCCAGGACCGCCGGGACCGCGGTGCGTTCGGCGGAGGCCCGCGCCGTGGTCACCAGGACGCCGAGGTCGCCGGCCAGCAGGGCTTCGATGGTCTCGGTCCGCTCGCCGGCGATCTCGACGTGGTGCTCCTCCTCGCCCAGGGCTTCGCGCTGGGGGTAGAGCGCCACCCGCCGATCGGTGAGTTGGGCCAGGTCGGCGAGCCACCGTTCGGCCTCGGAGGGCGTGGTGGCCACCACCGTGACGAGCTCGTTGGGTCGCTCCTCGGCCAGCCACGCGGCGAGCGCGGCGGGGCTCGACCCCGGCAGGCCGCCCAGGCGGAGTCGGTTGCCGGCGGACGGGAGCCGCTCGGCGACCTCCCGCGCGAACCGGGTTCGGCCGAAGGCGTCGAGAACCGGGCGCAGCATGGTCAGGTCCGGCGGCGGCCGGCCGTGGCGAGCGCCACTTCGCCCAAGCCGAGGAGGAGGGCGGCCCAGAGAAGCGGCCCTCGAAGGTCGCTGGTGGCACCCGCCTGAAACGCGAGTTCGCCGGCGCGATCCACGGGCCCCACCCTGGCCTCGGGCCACAGCGCCTCGAGGTCGTCGTCGCTGGCGCGGGTGAGGTCGGACTCGAGCGGATCGGGATTGACGCTCAGGGCCCCGACGGTGTCGGCATCAGCCAGGAGGAAATGAGGCCCGAGCCGGGTGGCGACGAAGGCCGAGCCGCCCTCGATCGGCCAGCGCTGATCGCCCTGGACGACGGCGGTGACGCGGTCGGGCACCAGGACCCGATCGCCCGGCGCCGCGGTCAGCTGGATCAACTCGCCGCGCGCGGCCCGGTTGACCAGGGCATCGACGAACGGCAGGAACCCGGCGGAGAGCGGCAGGGTCGTCCAGTCGGGATCGAACCGGCTCGCCACCAGCACCACCCGACCGCTCCGCACGAGCCAGGGTTCGCCGCCCGCGGTGGCCAGGACGTCCGTCGGCGCCCCGCCCTCGTGGACGAGGCGGTAACGACGGGTGACCCGCTCCCGCCCGAGCCACGGCCCGCTGTCGGTCGCGGTCGGGGTGATCGAGAGGTCGCCGAACCGCCAGCCGGAGCCCCGCGAGGCGAGGGCGCGGTTGAGGGCGCCGACCTGGGCGGGATCGGCGGGGGGCACGACGACCGCGGCCGGGCCGCCTAACGTTCCCAGCGACACCTCGGAGCCGGCCGCGATCCGGCCGTTCTGCAGCAGGACCTCGGCCGCGGTGGCGAGATACTGATCGGCGGGCGACCAGGCGACCCGCGCGGCCGGCGCCACCCGGAGTGCCACGGTGCGGGCGTCGTCGGCCCGGAGTTCGTCGGGATCGAGGGCCGCCGCCACCGACCACCAGCCGGGAGTCAGCCCAGCGACTTTCTGTCCGCTCAACCCGCCAATCGGCACCAGCAGTTGACGCGCGGGCCGGGTGCCGGCCGTGACCGTCACGGGCCGCGCGCCTTCGCCCGACCCGGCCACCAGCACCGAGACGGTGCCGCCATCCGGACCCCACGGCTGACTGCCGACCGTCAGGGCGGTGAGACCGGCGTTCGGGGGAACCGGGTCTGCTGGCCGAAGGATCGTCATCGGCCCGTCGTGCCGATCGCCGGCCAGGGCCGAACGCTGCAAGTCGGAGATGACGATGATCTCGCCCGGGCGGTCCTGCTCGGCCAGCACGAGCGCCGCGGTCCGGACCGCCTGCCCGACGTCGATCCGCCGGGACGACGGGGCCATGGTGTCGATCCGGGCGCGGAGCGTGGCAATGCTGCCCTGGCGGGGAATGCCGTCGGCCGAGAGGAGCCAGATCCGGTCGTCCGGGGTGGCCTGATCGAGCACCGCACGCGCCGCCTGGCGGAGCCCGTCGAGCACCGGCACCCCCGCTGCGACCGCGCCGCTCGACAGCGAGTTGTCGACGATCAGCACGGCGGCGGTGGGAGCGTGAGTGCCGAGACCGGCCCTGGGCGAACGGGGCCCGGCCGCCGCGAGCACGAGGGCCACGATCAAGAGGGTGCGGAGGAGCAGGAGCAGGAAATGCTGAAGCTGAAGCCGGCGCTGATGGAGCCGGGTGGCGTCGGCCAGGTAACGGGTGGCCGGGAACACCACCGTGGGCGGCTCCCGCCGGGCGATCAGATGGAGGATGACCGGAATCGCGGCGAGCACCAGGCCCGCGAGCGCCCAGGGAGCGGCGAACGACATCAGGCGAGGTGGGTCGATCGGACCAGCG
>JAEUJH010000228.1 GCA_016794825.1 Gemmatimonadota bacterium | reverse complement strand
ATCGCGTCGTTCCGCGACTCCCTGGCTCTCGACCCCAGCGTGGCTCGGGTCGAGGTCAATCTGTCGAACGCCCTCCTCGCCGCCGGCGACGCCGTCGGGGCCCGCGAGGCCATCGACCGGGCCATTGCCCTCGACGGCGAGTTGGCCGAGGCGCGACTCAGTCTCGGCAACGTCCACAAGGCCGCGGGCGAACTCGACCAGGCGGTGGCGGCCTATCAGGAAGCGCTGCGGATCCGGCCGACCTACGCGGAAGCGGAGTTCAACACCGGCAACGCGTGGCGGGAAGCCGGCCGCTACGCCGACGCGGTGGCGGGATACGAACGGGCGCTGGCGATCAACCCGGACTACGGCGCGGCTCGATGGAATCTGGCGCTGGCGCGCCTGGGGCAGGGCGACGTGGCCCGCGGGTTTGCCGAGTACGAGTGGCGGTGGCGCGACGGCGACCGGTTCCGGCTGCCGGCGCTGGTGGGCGGCCGACTCTGGCAGGGCGAGCCCCTGGCCGGTACCCGTCTGCTGCTGTGGCGCGAACAGGGGCTCGGCGACGAACTCCTCTTCCTGACCTGCCTGCCCGATCTGCTCGCGGCCGGGGCGCGGGTCACGGTGGTGGCCAGTCCGCGGCTGGTGACGCTGCTCGGCCGGGCATTTCCGGAGGTCACGGTGGTGCCGGATCAGCCCGGCGCGATGGGCGACATCGCGCAGTACGACTGGCACGTGCCGATGGGCAACGTGCCGCGGTGGTTCCGGACCACGCGGGCCTCGTTCCCGGCCGCGGCCGGGTATCTCGAGCCGGACCCGCGCCAGGTGGAGCGCTGGACCGAACGCCTCGCGACGCTGGGCGCCGGCAAGAAGGTCGGCGTGTGCTGGCGGAGCGGGATGCTGACGCCCGAACGGCGGCGGCACTATCCGGCGTGGAACGACTGGCGGCCCGTTTGGCGGACGCCGGGCATTACCTGGATCAACCTCCAGTACGACGAGTGCGAGGAGGAGCTGGTCGAGGCCGAACGGGCCACCGGCGTCCGGATCCACCGGTGGCCTGGGGAAGACCTTCGCAACGACTTCGAGAGCGTGGTGGCGCTGATGCGATCGCTCGACCTGGTCGTCACCGCGCCGACCGCCGTCAGTTCGCTGGCCGGGGCCGCCGGGGTGCCGACCTGGCAGCTCGACAACGGGAGCGACTGGACCGTCTTCGGCGAGGATCGCTCGCCCTGGTTCCCGTCGATTTCGCTTCGGCGGATGATCTTCGGGGAGCGGAGTTGGCAGCCGACCCTCGAGCGACTTGCCGTCGACCTCGGTCGCTGGGTCGAGGGGGGCGCGCCATGATCTCGACCGCGCTGTCGACCTCCGTGCCCGGCCTCGCCGCGTTTCAGCGCGGCCTGACCGCCCAGCAGGCCGGCCGTCTGGACGAGGCGGTGACGGCGTATCGGAAAGCCGTCCGTCAGAATCCCGGTCTGGCGCCGGCCCACTTCAATCTGGGCCAGTTGCTCCGGGCCCGGAGCGAGTACGAGGAGGCGGCTTCGTGTTTCGGCGCGGCGGCCCGCCTCCGGCCTAACGCGGCCGACGCCTGGCTCAACTTCGGGGCGATGCTCGAGCGGGTAGAGCGGCATCGCGACGCGGTGCAGGCGTACCGGCGGGCCAGCGAGTGCGCGCCCGACGACCCGACGCCGGCCTTCAACCTCGGCAACGCCAATCTGGCCCTCGGCGACTTCAGCGCCGCGGCCGAGAGCTACCGAACCGTCATTGCCCGACGGCCGGATCATCTCGAGGCGCACTGGAACCTGGCCACGGCCCTCCTGGCGCTGGGTGATCTGTCCGGCGGGTGGACCGAGTATCAGTGGCGCTGGGCCAAACAGAAGCTCGATCCGGCCACCCGGTTTGCCTGGCCGCAGTGGCGAGGCGAACCGGTCGCGGGCAAGCGGGTGCTGGTCTGGCGCGAGCAGGGGTTGGGCGACGAGATCCTCTTCGCCACCTGCCTCCGCGAACTGGTGGCGGCGGGGGCCGAGGTGACGCTGGCCGCCACGGATCGCCTGGTGGGGCTGTTTGCCCGGGCGTTCCCGGGCGTTTCGGTCGTGCCCGATGGCGCCTGGGGCGACCAGCCCTTCGACTTCCACGTCCCGATCGGCGATCTGCCGAGCCACTTCCGCAAGAGCCGCGACGCCTTTCCGGCCGACGCCAAGTTCCTGACCCCGGATTCCGCCGCCGCGACCCGGTGGGCGGGTCGGCTCGACGCGCTGGGCGCGGGGCTCAAGGTCGGGATCTGCTGGCGGAGCGGCCTGGTGACCGAGGAGCGGGCTCGCGCCTACAGCGATCTCGAAGCCTGGGCGCCGCTCTTTGCCGTCCCGGGCGTGCACTGGATCAACCTCCAGTACGACGATTGCACGGCGGAACTGGCCCGGATCAAACAGCGGTTCGGCGTGACCGTTCATCGGTGGCCGAAGGAGAACCTCAAGAACGATCTCGACGGTGTCGTCGGACTGCTCTGGAATCTCGATGCGGTCGTGACCGCGCCGACCGCCGTCAGCTCGCTGGCGGGCGGGGCGGGGATTCCGACCTGGGAAGTGGACAACGGGGGCGACTGGACCGCGCACGGTGAGGAGCGGTCGCCCTGGTTCCCGAGCATCCGGATCGTCCGGCGACCGTATGGGACCACCGACTGGACCCCGGTGTTCCAGCGGATTGCCGGCGAACTCGAGGCCCAGCGGGTCGACGGAGCCATCCGATGACGCTCGTGACCAAGTCCGGTGGTCCGGCCGCGCTCAAACGGGCGCTCCATGCCGGCCTGGGGCATCATCGGGCCGGCCGCCTGGCGGAGGCCGCCGCGAGCTATCGCGCGGTGCTGGCGATCGATCCCGGGAACGCCGACGCGCACCATCTGATGGGCTTGATTGCCCTCGGTCAGGGCGCGGTGGCGGAGGCGGCGAGCCACTTTGCCCGGCTGATCCAGGCCCGCCCGGCGGTGGCGGAGTACCGCTCCAACTACGGCCACGCGCTCCGTCTGCTCGACCGGCTCGAGGCGGCGGAAGAGGAACTGCTCGAGGCCACCCGACTCGACCCCACGTTGGTCGACGGCTGGATCAACCTCGGCCTGACCCGGCTCGACCGCGACAACGCGGCCGGCGCCATTGCGGCGCTCGGATCCGCCGTCGCCCGCGCTCCGGATTCGGCGCTGGCGCGGCTCAATCTGGGGACGGCGCTGCAGCGGGCGGGGCAACTCGACGACGCGTGGCGGGAGTATCGGGCCGCCGCGGACCTGGCGCCCGACCTGGCGCCGGCGCACCGCAACGCGGGCGTCGTTGCCCAGCTGCTGGGCCGGAACGACGAATCGATTGCCTCCTACCGACGGGCGCTCGCGCTGGTTCCCGACGATCCCGACGTGCTCACCAATCTCGGCGTGGCCCTGGTGTCCGCCGGCAACCTGGCGGCGGCCGCCGAGGTGCACGACCGGGCCGTGACCGTGGCGCCCCATCTGGGCGAGGCGTGGCTCAACCGGGGCACCGCGCTTCAGGCCGCGGGACAGCTGGCGGAGGCACGCGCCTCGTTCGTCCGGGCGGTGGCCAACGACGCCGGTGCCCGGGCCGATACGGCGCTCGGCAGTCTCCTGGCCGAGACGGGCGACTTCGCGGGGGCCATCGCGGCCCACGAAGCGGCGCTGGGCAAGGAGCCCGGGTTTGCCGACGCCCACTGGAACCTGGCGCTGGCGCTCCTCGGACACGGACGGCTCGAGCGAGGCTGGGATCAGTACGAATGGCGCTGGCGGGCCTCCAACCGGCCGGCGGAGTTCCGGAACTACCCCTGGCCGGTCTGGCGCGGCGAGCCGGCGGAAGGACGCCGGATCCTGGTGTGGCGAGAGCAGGGTCTGGGTGACGAACTGCTCTTCCTGACCTGCCTCGGCGACCTGATCGCCACCGGTGCGGCGGTGACCGTGCTGGTCAACGCCCGCCTGGTGAGCCTCCTGCGACGGGCCCACCCGGGCGCCGACATCCTGCCGGACGGTCCCGACGCGATCGGACCGGAGGCAAGCTTCGACTGGCACCTGCCGATCGGGAGCTTGCCCCATCGGCTCCGACCGAGCCGGGCCGCGTTCGACGGGCCGCGGGTGGAGCTGGAGCCGACCGGCGAACGGGTGGCCGCCTGGCGAGCCCGGCTGGCAACGTTAGGCGATGGCCCCCGGATCGGGGTCTGCTGGCGGAGCGGGCTCCGTGGCGCCACCCGCGATCGGCACTACGCCGACCTGGCGGCCTGGACGGCGCTCTGGCGGACGCCGGGCATTACCTGGATCAACCTCCAATACGACGAATGCGAAGTCGAACTCGCCGCCGTGGAGTCCGCCACTGGCGTGCGGATCCACCGGTGGGCCGGCGAGGACCTTCGGAACGACCTCGAGAACGTCGCCGGTCTGCTGGGCGCGCTCGACGGCGTGGTGACCGCGCCCACCGCGGTGAGTTCGCTGGCGGGCGCCCTCGGGGTTCCCACCTGGCAGCTCGACAGCGGCAGCGACTGGACCCTCCTGGGCGAGGAACGCTCGCCCTGGTTCCCGAGCATTCGGGTGTTCCGGAAGGGGCCGGCGGAAACGGGCTGGGAGTCGGCGATCGGACGGATCGCGGGCGACCTCGGCCGATGGACCAAGGAACGAGAGGGGCAGGGATGACGGCGGTTGCGATGAGCGAGTTCGAGCGCGGTCTCGCCGCCCAGCGGAGCGGTCGACCGGAGGACGCCATCGCGGCGTACCGAGCGGCAGTGGCCGCCGATCCGCGTCTGGCGCCGGCGTACTTCAACCTGGGGCAGCTGCTCCGGAATCGGCATGACCTGCCCAACGCGGCTCAGGCGTTCGACGCGGCGGTGCGGCTCCGCCCCACCGCCGCCGACGCCTGGATCAACCTCGGCGTCTGCCGGGAGGGCCTCGGCGATCTCGACACGGCGCTCACCTGCTATCGGGAGGCGTCGCGACTCGACCCCCGGTTTGCCGGCGCGGCGCACTTCAACGCGGGCAACGTCCTTCGGAAGCAGGGCGACCTCCCGGCCGCCATCGCCTCGTTCGAGGCGGCCCGGGCCGTCACGCCGGAAGCGCCGGAGATCTGGCTCAACCTCGGCAACGCCTGCCGCGAGGATGGGCGGTTGGCCGAGGCCATGGCCGCGCTGGAACGGGCGGGCCAACTCAA
>JAEUJH010000175.1 GCA_016794825.1 Gemmatimonadota bacterium | reverse complement strand
TGTACGTGATGAACCGCGACGGCTCGGGCAAGCGGGTGCTCTCGACCCGGATCGACAACAGCGTCGGAAGCCCGGTCTGGGCCGCCGATGGGAAGAGTGTCTACGTCCAGGTCGACGACCGCGGCAACACCAAGGTGGCGCTGGTGGCCCTCGACGGGACCGTCCGGATCGTGGCCAAGGACCTCGGCGGGGGCACGTCGGCGTACTCCGGCGGGAGCTACTCGGTGGCCCGCGACGGCAGCATCGCGTACTCCCGGAGCACGCCGCTCGAGCCGTCCGACGTGGCGGTGGTCCGGGGGGCCCTGCCCGCCACGGCGACGCCGGCGTCGAAGACCATCACCGACATCAACGCCGACCTGCTGGCCTCGCGGACGCTGGGCCAGGTCGAGGAGATCTGGTACCCGTCCTCCAAGGACAGCCTCCCGATCCAGGGTTGGATCATCAAGCCGCCAAACTTCGATCCGAGCCGGAAGTACCCGCTCATCCTGGAAATCCACGGCGGGCCCTTCGCCAATTATGGCGACCGGTTCGACGAGGAAAAGCAGCTGATGGCCGCGGCCGGCTACGTGGTGCTGTACACCAACCCGCGGGGCAGCACCAGCTACGGCGAGAAGTTCGGCAACCTGATTCACCACGCCTATCCGGGCGACGACTTCTTCGACCTCAATGCCGGCGTCGATGCGGTGATCGCCAAGGGGTACGTCGATCCCGAGAACCTGTTCGTCACCGGCGGCAGCGGCGGCGGGGTGCTGACCGCCTGGATGATCGGCCACACCGATCGGTTCAAGGCGGCGCTGGCGTTCTATCCGGTCATCAACTGGGAGAGCTTCTCCCTGACCGCCGACATGGCGCCGTCGTCGGTCAACAACTGGTTCCCCGGCTTCCCGTGGGACCATCCCGAGAACTACGCCAAGCGGTCGCTCTTGTCGGTGGTGAAGAACGTCAAGACGCCGACCTTGATCATGACCGGCGAGGAAGATTTCCGGACCCCGATGTCGGAGTCGGAGCAGTACTACAAGGCGCTCAAGATGCGGGGCGTGGAGTCGGTTCTGGTGCGGGTTCCGGAAGAACCGCATGGGATCCGGCGGCGGCCAAGCCACGAGGCGTCGAAGGTGACGACCGTGGAAGGATGGTTCGCCAAGTTCCGTCGTCAGGTGCCCTGACGGTGTTTGCCCCCGACCAGATCGTGGCGCTGCTGCGCCGGCTCGGCATCACCCACGTGGTGACCGTGCCGGACAGCACGCTCGGTCCCTGGGCCGAGACGATCGTCTCGACCCCGGGGGTCCGGCTGATCCGGGTCTGTCGGGAAGGCGAGGCCTGGGCGGTGGCCGGCGGCCTCCATCTGGGCGGCGCCACGCCGCTCGTCGTCATCCAATGCACCGGCCTCTTCGAGTCGGGCGACGCGCTCCGGAACGTGCTCCACGACTGGAAGCTCCCGATCCCGGCCGTGATCGGCTACCGGAGCTACCTCAATCAGGAAACCCTCCCGGGCGACACCTGCCTCGTCTATACCGAACCGATCCTGGACGCCTGGGGGTTCCAGGCGCTCCTGATCACCGAGCCCGACCAGTTCGACGCGGCGGTCGAGCATCTCTTCGACTGCCGGGCGGCCGGAACCCCGGGCGTGGCGCTGATCGCGGAGGGCAAGGCGTGAGTCGAGGGATTCCGCTTCCCGAGGCGCTGGCGGCGTTCCGGTCGGTTCGGTCGGACCGCGACGTCGTGGTCACCACCATGGGGCCCGCCCGCGACTGGATGGCGGGCGGGGCGCCCCATCCGCTCGATTTCGTGCTGGTCCCCTCGAGCATGGGCCAGGCCACGTCGTTAGGTCTCGGCCTGGCATTGGCCCGGCCCGACCGGCGGGTCGTCGTCTTCAACGGCGACGGCTCGATGCTGATGAACCTCGGGTCGCTCGTGACCATCACGGCGGAAGCGCCGGCCAACCTGGTCGTCGTGGTGTGCGACAACGGGGCCTACGAGGTCACCGGAGCGCAGCCCACGCCGGGCTCGGCCGCGGGGCGGGTCGGCGGCGATCCGATCGATTACACCGCGCTGGCATCGGCCGCCGGCTTTCGATCGGTCCATCGATTCTCTCGCCTGGCCGACTGGGAGGAGCACCTGACCACCGTGCTGAGTGGTCCGGGCCCCACCTTCGTGGCCCTCGACACCATTCCAGTCCCGGGCGGGAAAGGGCCTCGTTCGCCGGGACCGGCGCCGGATCGTGCTCGCCGGTTCATGGCGGCCCTGGCGGCACCGGTGCTGGCGCTAGCGATCGGGGCCGGGTCCCTGGTGGCCCAGACTGCCGAGCGCGTCACGCCGGTCCGTGTGGCCGGTTCGGTGTTCGTCGATCGGAACGGCAACGGCGCCCGCGACCCGGGCGAACCGGGCCTCGCCGGCGTGGCGGTATCGGATCAGATCTCGGTGACACGAACCGATGGCGACGGCCGGTTCGCGATGGACGCCGCCGGCTACGGTCTGGTCTTCGTGGCGCAACCCGACGGCTACCAGGTGCGGGGGCCGTTCTGGAAGGCCGCCACCGGCGGCTCCGTCGACTTTCCGCTGGCGCCGTCCGTGGCGGGTGGCGCGTTCACCTTCATTCATGCCTCGGACACCCACGTGTCGGAGGCCTCCGTGGCCCGGATCCGTCGACTGCGCGCCATGGTCGACTCCCTCAAGCCGGCTTTCGTGCTGATCTCCGGCGATCTGGTCCGCGACGCGCTCCGGGTGCCGGAGGCGGAAGCCCGCGGCTACTACCAGCTGTTCGAGCGGGAGATCGCCGCCTTTCCGGTGCCCGTGTATCCGGTGCCCGGCAATCACGAGATCTTCGGGATCGAGCGGCACAAGTCGCTGATCTCGGAGCGGCACCCCTCGTACGGCAAACGGCTCTATCGCTCCTTCTTCGGTCCGAACTACTACTCCTTCACCGTCGGTGGGGTGCATTTCGTCGGGCTCGACACCGTCGACTATTTCGACCTCTGGTACTTCGGGCACGTGGACGCGGCGCAGCTCGAGTGGCTCGGTCGCGACCTGGCCGCGCTCGACCGCGCCACTCCGGTGGTGACGTTCAACCACATTCCGCTGGTCAGCGGGGTGCCGGCCATCGACGGGATCGACGAAGAGAGTGTGGCGCCGAGTCTGATCCGACTGGGCGGGCGGACCCAGCTGCGCCACGTGGTCCAGGGCAACGACTCGGTGCTGGCGGTACTGGGCCCGAAGCTCGAAATCGCGCTCGGCGGGCATTTCCATCGCCGGGAATTCCTCCGCTACGAGACCATGGCCGGGACCCGCCGATTCGCGCAGACGGCGGCCGTCACCGGGCCGGTTCGCGGCGAGGGGCCGCTCGGGATCCGCTCCGGCATCACCCTCTATCACGTCGCCGATCGGCGGGTCGACGACGGGACGTTCATCCCGCTCGACCCATGACCGACGATCGCGCCCGCTTCCGGGCCACCCTGATCCGGGTCCTGCTGGTCCAGGCCATTACCGTGGCGGCCCTGGCGTTGCTCCAGCTCCGGTACCACCGCTAGGCACCCATGCACTGGCTCGACTGGCTGATCGTGGCGGGGTACCTCGCCTACGTGGTGACCGACGGGCTCCGCCGGGCTCGGGGAACCTCGGGCATCGAGGGCTACTTCCTGGCCGACCGGAGCCTGCCCTGGTGGGCCGTGGGTCTCTCGGTCATGGCCACCCAACTCTCGGCCGTCACCCTGATCGGGACCACGGGGCAGGGGGCCACCGACGGGCTCCGGTTCGTGCAGTTCTATCTCGGGCTCCCGCTCGCGATGGTCATCCTGGGCGTCACCCTGGTGCCGTTCCTCCACCGGGCCAAGGTGTTCACCGCCTACGAGTATCTGGAGCGGCGGTTCGACGCCAAGACCCGGAGCCTGACCAGCTTCCTCTTCCTGCTGTCGCGCGGGATGTCGTGCGGGACCATCATCGCCGCGCCGGCCGTGGTGTTCTCGGCCCTGTTCGGCTGGGACCTGGTCTGGTCGGTGGCCCTGATGGCGGTCCCGACGGTCATCTATACGATGCTCGGCGGCGTTCAGGCCGTGACCTGGGCCGACGTCAAGCAGATGTTCGTCATCGTCGGCGCGCTGGTGGCGGTGGTGGCCGTGCTGCTGGTCCAGATCCCGGTGAGCCCGGACGCCGCGCTTCGAGTGGCCGGAGCGGCCGGGCGGATGCGGATCTTCGACGGCTCGTTCGATCTGTCGTCCACCTACACGATCTGGTCCGGCCTGATCGGGGGCACGTTCCTGATGCTGTCCTATTTCGGGACCGATCAGAGCCAGGTACAGCGCTACCTGACCGCCCGATCCGTGGACGAGGCGCGCCGGTCGCTCCTGATGAGTGCCTATTGGAAGATCCCGCTCCAGGCCCTGGTGCTGCTGGTCGGGGTGCTGGTGTTCGTCTTCTACCTGTTCCGGCCCCAGCCGCTTCTCTTCAACCCCGCGCAGGAACGGGCCGTGCGAGCGGCGCAACCGGCGGAGTACGCCGGACTCGAGGCCCGGTTTGCCGAAGCCGCCTCGACCCGGGAGGCGATGGC
>JAEUJH010000124.1 GCA_016794825.1 Gemmatimonadota bacterium | reverse complement strand
CCAAGGACGACGTCGAGGTTCGGATGCAGATTCCCGGGGCCGTCATCCGCCAGCGAACCGGATTCGGCACCATGCCCGGGTTTGGTTCCATCAGCGGCGAGTACTTCACCCTGGCCGCGGGGGTCGACACCACCCCGCTCTTCGTCGGCCTGGAGGGCAACCTCTGCCAGTGTCCCCACTGGGGCTTCGTTCTCCGGGGCCGGCTGACCACCACGGACGCCCGGGGCGCCAAGGAAACGGTCGCCGCCGGCGACCTCTTCTACTGGCCACCCGCGCATAACGTCGCCGTGGACGCCGACGCCGAGATCGTGATGTTCAGCCCGGAACGGGCCCACAGCGAGGTCATCGACCACATGCGCGCCAAGGTCGGCGCCTAGCTGGCGTCGTCGCGCCAGGGCGGACAGATTGCCCCGATGCCGCCCGACACCCACGCCACCAAACAGCGCCTGCTCGATGCCGGGCAGGCGCTCCTCCTTCGGCACGGCTATCACGACCTCGGCATCCAGGCGCTGCTCGAGGCCACCGAGACGCCGAAGGGCTCTTTCTATCACCACTTCCGCGACAAGGAAGACTTTGCCCTGCAGGTGATCGACCAGTACATGGGTGCCGTGCACCAGGCGCTCGACGCCTGCCTGGAGGACCCTTCCCTGCCGCCCCTCCAACGGGTGCGGCGGTTCTTCGAGCTGGTGACGAAGAGCTACCAGGGCGAGGGGTACCTGGGCTGCCTGCTGGGCGGGCTGGGGCAGGAACTGGCCGGCGTCAGCGAGGTGTTCCGGAAGAAGATCGAATCGTGTTTCCAGGCCATTGCCCGACGGATTGCCGTCTGCCTCGAGGCCGCGCGCCGCGCGGGCGACCTGCCGGCGTCGGCCGAGCCGGCGCGGATGGCCAATCTGCTGGTCGACTGCTGGGAGGGCGCGGCCCTCCGGAGCCGGCTGCGGGGCAGCCCCGCCCCGCTCCACGCCATGCTCGACTTCATGTTGCGCTGAGCCCCGGACCTGAACCCCGGGGAAACCACGCTCTCGCCGATCAGGCCTCGAGGTGGCGCCGGGCGAGCAACTGGTACAGGGGAACCGGCATCAGCCATCGGCCAATGCCGTGGGCCAGGAGCGCCGCGATCATGAAGGGCAGAATGAGGTGACGTTCGTTGGTCATTTCGGCCACGATGATGACCGCCGTCAGCGGCGCCTGGACCGTGGCGGCAAAGAACGCGACCATCCCGATCATCGCGGCGATCTTGAACTGACCCAGATTGGCGAGCGAGTCGACCGCCACGCCGAGTCCGGCACCGATCGACAGCGTCGGCGAGAAGATCCCCCCGGCCATCCCGGAAAGGTACGACATGGCCGTCGCCACGAGTTTTCCGAGCGGCAGCAGCGGACTCACGTCGGGTGGCGCGGCGGCGAGCAACGTGGCCTCGGTAATTTCGTAGCCGGATCCCGCGGTGGCACCGTCGGTGAGCAGGATCAGACCGCCGCAGACCGCGCCGCACACGAGAGCTCGGGGCCACCACCGTTCCGGCAATCGGGCCAGGCCAGGGATCGCCAGCAATCGGGCAAAGGCGCCCCCGGCGAGCCCGGCGAGGACCCCGATCAGGATGGCCTCCGGGATGATTCGGGAACCGGGATCCGCGACCGCGGGATGCCCGAAATAGAGGTAATTGCCGACCAGGATCTGAGCGGTGATGCCGGCGAGAATGACGGCGAGCAGCACCCGTCGCTTGAAGAGGTCGAACGTCCCCGCGACGATCTCCTCGATGGCAAAGGCGATCCCGGCGAGCGGGGTGTTGAAGGCGGCGGCAACGCCGGCGGCCGCGCCAGCCACCAGAAATGAACGGAGATCCACCGTGCGCGCCCAGCGACGCGAGCTGCGCCCGATCCAGCCGAAGACCGACGCGGCAATCTGAACCGTCGGTCCCTCCCGCCCAATCGCTGCTCCACCCAGAATGCCGACGAGGGACGACGCGACCTTGACGGCCGCCGTCCTCAGCGACGTGAGGGGCTCCGCTCGAGCCGATTCCGCCCCGGTCGGCTCGGCGGCGTCGATGGCCAGCAGGACCTGCGGGATACCGCTGCCTTTGGCGTCAGGCGCCAATCGACGGACCAAGGCCACCGCGACGAGGAACACGAGGGGGGCGGCCGCCGCCACGAGCCACGGATGGGCCTCGAATGCCGCGAAGTACCACCGCTGCGCGTGCTCGACCGCCTTGGCGTAGCCAACCGCGACGAGGCCCACGAGAATTCCGCCCAACCACAGGGCGGCGTGCTCGACCGTGCCCCGGTTGACGAGGCGCGCCCAGCGTTGGGCCAGCGCGGGGAGGACGGAAGGCATCGGAGGGAAGGATAGCCGGTCTCAGCCGCGTCGTCGCTGGCCCCGGGGTGCTCGGAGACGCGGCCGCGCGCCCTCGAACCCGGCGGGATTGTCGGGGTTGCGATCCATCCCGCGCCTGCCCTATAGTGGACAATGCACTGGTCGAGGGTGATCTTCGCGGCGACAGCGCTGGCAGCGGCACCGGGCGACGTCGATGTGGTGCGGGCCGCTCAGCCCGTCGCGAATTCGGACACCACCGCGCGGACCCAGGCCGCCGACACCGACTCGCCGCGAGCGACTCTGGCCGAGTATCTCGCCTTCGCGCGTGCCGGCCAATTCAGCGAGGCCGCCCGCTACCTCGACCTCCCGGACTCGCTCCGCTCCGAAGGTCCCCGGATGGCGCGCCAGCTCAAGGCGGTCCTCGACCGCCATGCCTGGATCGACCTCGAAGCGATCTCGGCCACCGCGGCCGGCGACACCGCCGACGGCCTCCCGCGATCCATCGAGCAGATCGCGCTGATTCCGAGCCCGGGTGGCACCGAGTCACCGGTCCGCCTGTTTCGGCACCCGACCGAAGAGCCACGTTGGCGCTTTTCCCAATCGACCGTCGCGCGGGTCGAGGGATGGTACGATCGGCTTCCGAATCGATGGGCCATGGACCGGCTTCCTGCGGTTCTCGTCCGCCCCGGCCCGTTCGACATTCTCTGGTGGCAGTGGTTCGGGTTGGTCGGCATCATCCTGCTCGCGGTCCCGCTCGGCCGCGCGGTCCGTCGAATCGTCCTCGCGACCCTGATGCGGATCGCCCGGCGCACGTCAGTCACCTGGGACGACATCATCCTGGCCCGACTCGAGGCGCCACTGTCCCTCGGCGGATTCCTTCTGGTCGTCGTGGCCTTGATCCCGTTCCTCGGGCTCTACCCGCCGGCCACCGCCCTCCTCCACCGGCTGGCGCAGGGCGGCCTTCTGATCATGATTTTCTGGTCGATCCTCCGTCTCGTCGACGTCGGTCAGCAGGTCGCGCTCCAGAGTCGGTGGGCCCTCGACTCGGCCGCCTCACGCACGCTGGTGCCGCTCGGCTCCCGGGTCGCCAAGGTCGTCGTGACGGTCTTTGCCGTCGTCAGCGCCCTCTCGCTGCTCGGCTACCCGGTGGCGAGCCTGATCGCGGGGCTCGGCATCGGGGGCCTCGCCTTCGCCTTGGCGGCCCAGAAGACGGTCGAGAATCTCTTCGGTACGTTCTCGATCGGAATCGATCAGCCGTTTCGCGAAGGCGACTTCGTAAGAGTCAATGAGTTCGTCGGCACCGTGGAAGCCATCGGCCTCCGGTCGACCCGCTTCCGGACCCTCGACCGGACCTTGATCACCATCCCGAACAGTCGCGTCGCCGACATGCAGCTCGAGTCCTTCGCGGCCCGAGACCGGCTTCGGTTGGCCACCGTGATCGGGCTCGTCTACGAGACGACCGTCGACCAGATGCGAGCAGTCCTGAGCGGCTTCGAGTCGGTGCTCCGGCGCCACCCGAAGATCTGGCCCGACGCGGTGGTGGTTCGCTTCAGCGCGTTCAACGAATCGTCCCTCGACATCGAGATCATGGCCTGGTTCGAGACCCGGGATTGGGGCGAGTTCCAGCTGATCCGCCAGGAGATTCTGCTCCAGATGATGTCGGTGGTCGAGCGTGCCGGGACGTCGATCGCGTTCCCGACCCGGACGCTGCACCTGGCGTCGGCGGAGCCGGGCCCGAATCAACCGGGCCTCGAGGCTCTGGCGCGTCCCTAGAACCGCGGCGGCGGGGGTCGCCTCTTCAAAAGGTCCCCGGGCGCCACCCACTCCGCCCGATTGGCCGGGCCGCCGCGTCGGTGGCAATCACCCGCCAGCGGAAGCCGCCTCCGCCCAGTCGCTCGGCCAGCCATGGGGGAGCACGGTAGCCCGCCACCGACGCCGGGACGAGCGCGGCGAACGCCCGCGGGTCGGCGTCGGTGGCAAACTCGATCCGGTACCCGGCCGCCTGCGGCGTGGCCTCCCACGTGAAGGTCAGGCCCGCGGCGTCGACCCGCGCTGCGGCGGCCGGGACCAACAGTCGAACGGCTTCGCGACCGGAAGGCTCCGTCGCCGTGGCCTGCCCGCTGCCAACCAAGTACCGGAGCACCGGCATCGGAAACCCAGCCACGCCACCGGACGGCACCACCCCGGTTCCAGCGCCGGCCGAGCCGAGGTTCGAGTCCCCCTCCTTATCGGTGGTCGCTTCGATCCGCAGCAGTACGAGATACACCCCATCGGCCTGGGTCGGGAGGCGCGACGGATCGGGGCCGGCCAGCGTCACTTGACCGGTGGGCGGGAGGAAGAGATTGAAACGAGACACCTGGGTGTAGCGCCGCTGGGTGCCCCGGCGTTCGAGCGGAAGCGTGGCCTCCGTCAGGAGGTCGTCGTCGGTCGGCAGATCCTCGCCCGGCAGCACCACCTCCCATCGTCCCACCAGTCGCCCGGTGCCCGTGTAGGTGATCTCTGCCTCGAGCGGCGAGACCGGATCGCCCTGGGTCACCTGGAGCACGGACGCTTCCGGCAGAAAGGCGACCTTCACGTTGGTCAGCGACAGCGGGCTCCGGGCCCCACCTCCCGTCAGGCGACACGTCACCGCCACATACTGATCCGGCCCACCCGCCGGCCGCCGAAAACGCCTCACATAGAAGAACGCCGATCCCGCCCCGGCCTCCGCCGCCTGGTACGCCCGCCGGGACACCGACGGCGGAATGGTCATGATGTCAGTGAGTCCCGACGCGCCGCTCAATCCGGATCGATCGTAGCGGAGTGGCAGCGATCCGAAGATGGTTCCCGGGTCACAGCGCAACCCGACGGCGGGACTCGCCGGGATCAGTTCCCCGCACCAGAAGGCCTCGGCGGCCTCGTACCCCGCCAAACCGCCAAAGGTCAGGAAGACGGTGGTGGCCCCCTGGGCGTTGACGTTGACGCCGGTCGGGTTGACGCGGATCTGGGCCAGCGCGGGCCGGTTCGCCATCGCGGCGACCGCCAGGACGGACAGGAGGAGGTTCGGTCGCATGGTCAATAGAGCCGGATCGAACCACCGGCATTGAAGGTCCACATCACTCTCGGCACCAGGCCGGACACCGGGATGGTCGGCAGCAGTGAGGCCCGGGTCCGGGCATACCGGACGAACACTCGGGCCTGCGTGCCGCCGTCGACCCGGCGGTACAGGTTGAAGCCCTGGGACAGTTCGACCTGAAACTCGGTGTTGCGGGTCCGCTGATCGGCAAACGGATCGAAACCCCAGGCCTCGGAAATCGAGCCGGAGAACGCGGTGGTGCGCGTCAGCTGGGCCTGCGCCGACCCGCCGAAGCGCTCGGTCCGCTGGGTCAACCCGGACTCGAAGTTCTTCTGGCGCTCGACGCTCATGTCGAGGCTGGGCGTCAGACCGCGAATGGCGGAAAGCCCGAGCGACACGCCGTGCACGATGCCGCGAAAATCGGCGTTCTCGCGACCCGCTTGTCGGTTGTCCTGGAAGGACTGGTTCCACCGGTAGGTCAGGGTCCATGTCGGGGCTGA
>JAEUJH010000104.1 GCA_016794825.1 Gemmatimonadota bacterium | reverse complement strand
TGCCAGCCGCCGCTGTTCCACGCCACCGCGTTCTCGAACGAACCGATCGGCACCAGGTTGGGCATCAGGGCCTGTTTGGCCGGGAGCTGGAAGGTCCGACCGGTGCCGTAGAGCGCCAGGAGGAGATAGTAGACCCAGATCGGCGCGTCGGCGCGTGACGCGAAGACGAGGCCGAGAGCCGCCACGGTGATGGCCCCCTCCGCCACCATCAGCAGCCGGCGTCGGTCGCCCGAATCGGCGAGTTGGCCGGCGGGGAGGATCAGCAGGGCCAGCGGGATGACCTGAACCAGGCCAACCAGACCGAGCACCAGGGTGGAACGGGTCCGCTCGTAGAGTTCCCAGCCGACCGTGACGGCCAGCATGCCCTGGCCGAGCACGGCGAGCACGTGGCCCGCCAGATAGCGGCGGAACCCGGCGTGGCGGAGCGCCAGGTACGGGTCGTGACTCACGACGTTGGCGCGAGGTAGAGCGCGGCGTAGATCGCGAAGTTGCGGAGCACCTTGCGGACGTAGTCTCGGGTTTCGACGAAGGGGATGCGTTCGACGAAGACTTCGGGGTCGTCGGTGACGCCGCGGATCGCCTGCCAGCGCTCGACTCGATCGACCCCCGCGTTGTAGGCGGCGAGGGCCCGTTCCGGCCAGGTCAGGCGGCGGAGCCCGTCGGCCAGATGATCGATGCCGAAGTCGAGATTGACGTCGGGCTGATAGAGCAGCACGGCGTCCCACTCGGGCAGCGACGCCTTTCGGGCGAGTTCCTCGCCGACCGAGGGCAGGACCTGCATCAGGCCCCGGGCGTCGGCCACCGAGCGGGCCTCGGGGTCGAAGAGCGACTCCTGGCGAATCAGGCCCGCCACGAGCATCGGATCGACACCCGCGCCCTCGGCTTCATGACGAAGCAGTTCCGCAAAGGGCAGGGGATAGAGCAACTCGGCCACCCGTCGGTCGAGGCCGGCGCCCCGGTCGAGCGATCGCTGGGCCACCCGGAGGGCCCGCGCGTGCCAGCTGCCGGCGGCCAGGTCTTCGGCCACGTCGAGGATCCGGTCGGTCGAACCCGCGCCCTGCGCGGCAAACGCCTCGAGCTCGAACCGTTCCTCGACCCGGAGTCCGAGCCGGCCAAGGAGACGGGCGCGGGCCAGCGGCGTGGGTAGCGAGTCGGGCGACGCCGAGTCGCCGCGGGCGGCGAAGGTCCGGAATCCGCCGCTCAGTCGTTTGGCCGCGAGCCAGGCGTAGTAGGACTCCCGGGGCGGATCGACCAGCGCGGCCCAGCGGGCCCGGGCGGCGGTGGTGTCGCCGCGGGCCAAGAGGGCCCGGCCGGCCCAGTAGCGGCCCCCGAGTCCCTCCTCGCCCGGCACGGTGGCGGCAATGCGATCGAACTCGGTCGTGGCCGTCTCGAAGTCGCCGTCGAGGTACGCGATCATGGCGGCCTGGATCGCGGCCCGGCGACCGAACGGCGTGGTCGGATACCGGGTGGCGGCCTCGACGAAGGCCCGCCGGGCGGTGGAGTCGTCCCCTCGGTCGGCGGCGAGATCGCCGATGAGGAAGAGGGCGGTGGCGGCGGGTTCGGAGTCGACCGGAAATCGTTCCGGAATGGCCCGGAGGGCGCGGAGGGCCTCGTCGCGCTGCCCGGTGCGGAGGAGCAGGCGGGCCTGTTGATAGGCGGCGTCGCCGCGGAGGTCGGGCGCGCGCACGCCATCGAACAACGGCACCGCCTCGGCGCCGCGGCCGAGCCGAGCGAGGACGGTGGCGTAGGTAAAGCGGTCGCGGTCGGTGAGCATCCCGCGCGCGGCGGCAAAGCCGCGGGCCGCGCGCTCGAGGAGGCCCGCCGCGGCACCCCGCCGCGCGATCCGGAGTTCGTCCGCCGCGGTCCGCCGGGGAAAGTGTCGATCGAAGAGAGCGATCGCGTCGCTCGCGTCGCCAGGCGACAGGCTGGTGGCCAGGAGCGTGGCCAGTTCGGCGCGGGTGGCGGCGCGGGTGGAATCGTCACCCTGGGTCAGTCGGAGGCGAACAGCGGCCAGGCGAGCGCCGAGGGAGGTGTAGCGATCCGCGGCGCCGCGCCAGTCGCCCCCGCGGTCGCGAGCCAGGGCTTCGGTCCAGGGTACGCGAGCCCGGGCGGGCGCCGTCTCGATCCGCTGGTAGAGCGTGGCCCGCTCGGCGGAGTCCCGGGTGACGCCGGCCGCCCGGAGCCAGAGCCAATCGGCGATCAGGGGCAGCGCCTCGGCGGCGGTCCGATATCCGGCGGCGGCCGAGTCGAGCAGGTCGAGACGGTCGAGGGCTCGGGCGTGGATCAGGATCCGCTCGCCCCGGGTCGGATCGGATGCCAACTCGGAGGCCCGACGGGTTTCTCGGACGGCGGCGGTGGGGTTGCCCCGTTCGAGGAGGGCTCGGCCGAGGAGCGCCCGGCCGGCGCCGCCGTCGACCCGGTCGAGCCAAGTGGCGCCGAGAAGGAGTCGGGTGACGGTCGTCCAGCCCTCCCACTCGGCGGCGGCCCGGGCGGCGGTCAGCGCGAGCGCGGGGTTGGCCGCCGCCTCCCGGGTCAGCGGGGCCAGGAGCCGGGTGGCCTGCCAGGGCCGGCCCCCCTCGATGGCGCGAGCCGCGGCCGAGACGAGCGAATCGGTGCCGTCAGGAGTGCGGGGTTGGGCAACGGCTGCCGCGGGGAGCAGCAGGCCGACGACGATCAGGGGAGCGAGACGGGCGGGCACCCAGGCAATGTAAGGGGCCGCGAGACGGGCGCCGACCCCGGGATCGGGGCCGGCCGGCGGGTGCTGCGTTAGGCGGCCCGGTGGTTCCGGGCGGGCTTGACCGGCGGCTGCCGCCGGAGGAAGACGGTGCCACGGGTCGACCCGAAGAACCGGGTCTGCCGGGGCAGGACCACCCGCCCTACCGAGTTGCCTTCTTCGTCGTACACTTCGTAGCTCTCGTACCGGTCCTGCCTGGCCTTCAGCGTCATCGGGCACCGTCTCCGTCGTTACGTACCTCTTTGATGCGATGCTCCGGAAAAAGGTTGCATTCATGGCTCGGATCGATCGGCGCGACTTTCTCCTGATGGCCGGGATGGCCCCCCTCGCGGGGTGGTTCCTCGACGATCCGTCGGTGGCCCCCTACGACCTCGTCATCCGCGGCGCGACGGTGTTCGATGGTGTCGGGGGCGCGGGGCGGGAACTCGACGTGGCGATCCGCCGCGACCGGATCGCCGCCCTGGCCCGACGGATCCGGACCGCGGGCCTGATCGAGATCGACGCTCGGGGACTGGCCCTGGCGCCCGGATTCGTCGACGTCCACTCCCATGCCGATGGGACCCTGTTCGACGATCCCCGTCTCGAGTCGGTGGTCCGGCAGGGCATCACCACGGTGGTGGTGGGGGCCGACGGGTCGTCGCGGATTCCGGACCGGCAGGGCCGAACCCGGATGGCCGACTGGTTTGCCGAGGTCGACGCGCTCGAACCCGGCGCCAACGTGGCCTCGATGGTCGGACTCGGGCGGGTTCGCCAAGTGGTGGTGGGCGACGACGACCGGCCCGCAACGGCCGAGGAACTGCGCCGGATGGTGCGCCTGGTCGACGCGGCGCTCGCCTCGGGTGCCTGCGGCGCGTCGGCCGGGCTCGAGTACACGCCGGGCGCCTTTGCCTCGCTCGACGAGCTGGTGGCGCTGTGCCGCCCCCTGGCCCGGCGGCGCCTCCCGTACTCGCCTCATCAGCGGAACGAGGACGATCGGATCCTCGAGTCGGTCACCGAGAGCCTGGCGGTGGGACGGCGGGCCGGGTGCCCGGTGCATATCGCGCACCTCAAGACCCAGGGGCCGCGGAACTGGTCCAAGATCGACCGGGTTCTCCAGCTGATCGACCGCGCTCGGCAGGCGGGTCGCGACGTGTCGTTCGATCGGTATCCCTACCTCGCGTATCAGACCGGGCTCACCAACCTCTTCCCGCTCTGGAGCCGCGACGGAGGCACGGAGGCTTTCCTCAAGCGACTGGACGACGACACCCTGTCCGCCCGGCTGGCGGAGGCGGTCGAGGCCAAGATCGAGCTGATCGGCGGATGGGATCGGGTGCTGATCACCAGCGTGGGGGCCGACGAGGATCGGGCGGCCGAAGGCAAGCGGCTGCCGGAACTCGACGGGCCGGCGTCGATGTACGAGCGGAC
>JAEUJH010000003.1 GCA_016794825.1 Gemmatimonadota bacterium | reverse complement strand
GCGCTGATCCGATCGGCCCGCCCTTCCGGTTGGTGCGCCCGCCGCTAAGTTTGCTGGTGCCAACCGCAAGGCGACTCTCGTGACCGGCTTCGAACTCTCCCCGCGCGCCGCGGCTCTCCGCGAGCGCCTGGTCGCGTTCATGGACCAGCACGTCTATCCCAACGAATCCACCTGGTGGAACCAGATGGCGGCCAATCGATGGCAGCCGACGGCCATCACGGAGGAACTGAAGGCGTTGGCCCGCGCCCAGGGTCTCTGGAACCTGTTCCTGCCGGAGTCGAAACACGGCGCCGGGCTCACCAACCTCGAGTACGCCTCGCTTTGCGAGGTCATGGGCCGCTGCCACTTTGCCTCCGAGATCTTCAATTGCTCGGCCCCGGACACCGGCAACATGGAAGTCCTCGAACGGTACGGGACCGAGGCCCACAAGGCCGAGTGGCTGACGCCTCTGCTCGAGGGCAAGATCCGCAGCGCCTTCGCGATGACCGAGCCTGAGGTGGCCAGCTCCGACGCCACCAACATCCAGGCCTCGATCCGTCGCGACGGTGATCACTACGTGATCAACGGGCGCAAGTGGTGGACCTCCGGCGCCGGCGATCCGCGCTGCCGGATCCTGGTCCTCATGGGTCGCTCCAATCCCGAGGCGCCCACCCACCTCCAGCAGTCGATGATCCTGGTGCCGGTGGCCACCCCCGGGGTCAAGATCGAACGAATGCTCACCGTCTTCGGCTACGACGACGCCCCTCACGGTCACGGCGAGCTGACGTTCACCAACGTCCGGGTCCCCGCGAGCAACCTGCTCCTCGGCGAAGGCCGCGGCTTCGAGATTGCCCAGGGCCGCCTCGGCCCGGGCCGGATCCACCACTGCATGCGACTGATCGGCGTGGCCGAGCGGGCCCTCGAGACGATGTGCGAGCGGGTCCGGACCAGGGTGGCGTTCGGTCGGCCGCTGGCGGAGCAGGGCACCATCCGCGCCGACATCGCCGACTCGCGGATCGAGATCGATCAGGCCCGGCTCCTGACCCTCAAGGCCGCCCACATGATGGACACCGTCGGCAACAAGGCGGCCCGGGCCGAGATCGCGATGATCAAGGTGGTCGCACCGAACGTGGCGCTGCGAGTGCTCGATCGCGCCATTCAGGCCCACGGGGGCATGGGCGTGAGCCAGGACACCTTCCTCGCCAACGCCTGGGCCCAGTCGCGCACCCTCCGGCTGGCCGACGGTCCCGACGAGGTCCATCGCGAGGCCATCGCCAAGCTCGAACTCCGCAAGGGCGACCGGTCCCGAGGCCGATGAACGTCGCGCAGCGGGTCTGCATCGTCACCGGGGGCGCGAGCGGCATCGGGCGGGCCCTCTGCCGCCGCCTCGCGGCCGAGGACGCGCGAGTCGTGGTCAGCGACGTCGATCTGGCCGGGGCCGAGGCCGTGGCTGCCGAGATCGGCGGGGTCGCCTTCCGGGCCGACGTGGCCGAGGAACGGGATCTCGCGTCGCTGATCGCCCAGGTCGAACAGCGGGTCGGACCGATCGACGTGTTCGTCTCGAACGCGGGCATCGCGATCGGGGGCGGACCCGAGACGCCCGATGCCGAGTGGCGCCGGATCATGGACATCAACTTCATGTCCCATGTCTGGGCCGCCCGCGCCCTGGTGCCGGTCATGCTCCGTCGCGGCTCCGGCTATCTCGTCACCGTCGCCTCCGCGGCGGGCCTCCTGACCCAGGTCGGTTCCGCGCCGTACGCCGTCAGCAAGCACGCCGCCGTCGCCTTTGCCGAATGGCTGGCCGTCACCTACGGCGACCGCGGCATCCGGGTCTCCTGCGTCTGCCCCCTTGGTGTCCGGACCCCGATGCTTTCCTTCGGCGACGACCGGATCACCGCGCTCCTCTCGCCGGAAGCGATCAGCCCGGAAGCCGTCGCCGACGCCATCCTCGAGGGAATGGCCAAGGAGGAGTTCCTGATCCTGCCCCATCCGCAGGTGCGCGAGTTCGTGGCCCGCAAGGCGGACGATCGCGATCGGTGGATCCGTGGAATGCAGCGGCTGCAGCGGCGACTCGAGGAAACCCCGTGACGCTCCCCCTCGACCGCGCCGAGTCGGTCCGCCCCGGCGAGGAAATCGATCCCGCGGCGCTGGCCGCGTACCTCAAGGCGCACCAGGGCCTGGCCTCCGAACCGGTGGTTCGTCAGTTCCGCCACGGGCACTCCAACCTCACCTACCTCGTCACCGTCGAAGGGTACGACTACGTCCTGCGCCGGCCGCCGTTCGGCAACCAGGTCAAGACGGCCCACGACATGGCCCGCGAGTTCCGGATCCTCAAGGCGCTCGCGCCGGCCTTTCCGCCGGCGCCGCGACCCCTGCTGCTCTGCGAGGATCCCGCCGTGATCGGGGCGCCGTTCTATCTGATGGAGCGGCGCCACGGGACGGTGCTGCGACGCACCCTCCCGCCGGGCTTCAACCTGACGCCGGACACGGCCGACCGACTTTGTCGCGCCATGGTCGACACTCTCGCGGCCCTGCACCAGGTCGACTATCGCGCCATCGGGCTCGAGGGTTTCGGCAAGCCGGAGGGGTACGTCGCTCGCCAGGTCAAAGGCTGGACGGAGCGATACCGAGTAGCCGAAACCGAGTCGGTCCCGGCCATGGAGACCGTCGCCGCCTGGCTCGCCGCCGAAATGCCGCCGGAGCGCGGCGCCGCCATCATCCACAACGACTTCAAATTCGACAACGTGATGCTGGCGGCCGACGATCCCGGATCGGTCGTTGCCGTGCTCGACTGGGAAATGGCCACCATCGGCGATCCGCTCATGGACCTCGGCATGGCGCTCGCCTACTGGATCGAGCCCTCGGATCCGGAGTCGGTCAAAGCCGTCGCCATGGGTCCGACCGCCATGCCCGGGATGTGGAGTCGGGAACGGTTCGTGGCCGCCTATGCCGAGCGGACCGGCCGCGATCCCGGCGACCTCGCCTTCTACCGCGCCTTCGGGTGCTTCAAGCTGGCCGTCATCGGCCAGCAGATCTACGCTCGCTACGCCCGCGGCCTCACCACCGACGAACGGTTCGCGACGATGAACCGGTGGGTGGCGATCCTCGCGGCCGAGGCCGCCCGGATCGCGGGCGCCTGAGTTTCCTACCCTCTCACGCCGATTCGATCATGTCCGCAACCATTTCGCTCGCCGGCAAGACCGCCCTCATCACCGGAGGCGGCCGCGGGATCGGTCGCGCCATCGCCGAGGCCTTTGCCGAGGCCGGGGCCTCCGTCGTCATCGCGTCGCGCAAACTCGACAAGCTCGAAGCCGCCGCGGCCGAGATGCGGCACCTTCCCGGCAAGGTGGTGCCGATGGCCTGCCACGTCGGCAAGAAGGACGATCTCGAGCGGGTGGTGCGCGACACCGAGCGGACCCTCGGGCCGATCGACATCCTCGTCAACAACAGCGCCACCAACATCGGCCAGGGCCGCGCCCTCGACAACACCGACGACATGCTGCTCAAGATGGTCGAGGTGAACGTCCTGTCTGCCTTCCGGCTGGTCAACCTGGTCGTCCCGAGCATGATTGCCCGGAAGAGCGGGGGCTCGATCATCAACATCGCGTCGATCTCGGGTCTCCGCCCCCAGCCGGGCGGCTTGCTCTACAGCTTCACCAAGGCCGGCCTCCTGATGCTGACTCGGTCGTGGGCCCGCGAGTTCGGGCCGGCGGGCGTGCGCGTCAACGCCATCTGCCCCGGCCTGATCCAGACCGACTTCAGTGAGTACTATTGGAAGGACCAGAGCCGGTCCAAGGAACTGGCCGGAGATCAGCCACTGCCGCATCTCGGCCAGCCGCGCGAGATCGGCCACGCGGCGCTCTATCTGGCGAGCGACGAGGCGTCGTTCGTGACGGGACACACGATGGTAATCGACGGAGGCGCCACCGCCTGACCCGATGACCGAATTCCTGGCCGTCCTCGCCCTGGGGCTTCTCCTCGGGATGCGTCACGCCACCGACGCGGATCACGTCGTGGCCGTGACCACCATCGTCACCCGCCAGCGGAGTCCGCGCGCGGCCGCGATGGTGGGGATGGCTTGGGGCGTCGGCCACACCCTGACCATTCTGGTGGTGGGCGGCGCCATCATCTTCTTCCAGTGGGTGATTCCGCCTCGGGTCGGGCTGTCGATGGAGTTCGCGGTCGCGGGCATGCTGGTGCTGCTCGGCGTGCTCAACCTCGGCGGCGTCCTCAAGAGCATCCGGGATGCCGCGGCCACCAGACAGGCGGGTGGCGCCACCCCCGTCCACAGTCATGGCGACTACGTCCACGCGCACGCGCACGCCGCCGAACCCGCCGCCCATCCCCATCCGGCGGATCGAACCCCGATCGGTTGGCTCGACCGGCAGCTCGGCGCCCTTCGCGCCTACCGGCTCGTCCGCCCGCTCCTGATCGGCGTGGTGCATGGGCTGGCCGGATCCGCCGCGGTCGCGCTCCTGGTGCTGACCACGATCCGGGACCCGCGCTGGTCGCTCGTCTACCTGCTGCTGTTCGGCGTGGGGACGATCGTGGGCATGATGCTGATTACCGCGGCCATGGCCGTGCCGATGGCCTACTCGGCCGCTCGGTTCGACCGGGTCAGTCACGGTCTGCGACTGGCCTCGGGCATCCTCAGTATCGGTTTCGGGTTGTTCCTGGCCTACCAGATCGGCATCGTCGACGGGTTGTTCGGCGACTCGCCTCGGTGGGATCCCCACTGATCCAGCGGCGCGGCCCTTCGGTGGCCGCGCCGCGGGTCCGTCCTCACGCCAACTCGACCTGCATCCGGCGCAGGAGCCGCAGGGTGGCCGCGATGCCTTCCCGTTCGGACAGTCGGTTGCCCTCGTACTCGATCCCGACCCAGGAGTGGAACCCGGCCTTGAGCACGATGCCGAGCAGCCGGCGATAGTCCTTGGTCGTCTCCTCGCCCTGGCCGTCGAAGTCGTGGGACTTGGCGCTGACGGCCTTGGCGTACGGCATCATCTCCTCGACGCCCCGATACTTGTCGTACTCGTAGAAATTCCCGAAGTCGGGCAGGGTTCCGCACCGGGGATGGTCGACCAGCTTCATCACCCCCACCAGCCAATCGCCGTGCGACGACAACCCGCCGTGGTTCTCGACGATGACGTTGAGGCCGAGCGGGGCGGCGTGTTCCGTCAGGCGGCGGAGGCCGTCCGCGGCCAGCCGCTGCTGCTCCTCGGGTGTTCCCGAACTCTGCGCGTTGACCCGGATGGTCGCGCAGCCCAGTACCTTGGCGGCCTCGAGCCACTTGCGATGATTCTCGACCGCCTGGGTTCGCTTCGAGGCGTCCGGATCGCCCAGGGCGCCTTCGCCGTCGCACATGATCAGGTGCTGGTAGACGCCCTCGCCCGCGGCCCGGCGGTTCATTTCCGCCAGGTAGGCGGCATCGCGGGCGCGGTCCTTGAAGAACGAGTTGACGTACTCGATCGCCTCGATCCCGAAGTCGCGGCGGGCCACCCGGGCAAAATCGAGATGGTCGAGCTGGCGCGATTGGAGCGCGCGATGCAGTGACCATTGCGCCAGCGAAATGGTGAACGGCGCGGCGGCCCGCGGCGCGACGCCGAAGCGGGATGCGCCCACGACGGCCGCGGCGCTCGCGACGAAGGTTCGGCGTTCCATCGCTATCGCCTCCGGCCGAGCCGACGGCCCGAGAACGTCATCGCGTCGACGGTGCCGTTCGCCCCGATCGTGAACGTCACCGGCCCCGATCCCTGCCAGGCGTTTTCCCACTGGGCCCGGAACGTGTCGAAGTGCCAATGCTCCAGCCGCGCCCGCAGCTGGCTGCCCCGCTGGAGGGTCAAGGCGCCGTTGTCGAGCCGGATCACCACGTCGCCCGCCAGCGAATCGGAGTAGGTGCCCACGTAGCCGTCGAGGCCGAGCGAGGGCTTCGTGTTGGCCACCCGCTGCCGCGCGGCCCGGGCCTGGGCGAACCCGTCGTAGAGCCGCTTGAACTCGGCGCTCCAGTCGCGGGTTCCGGTGCCGAGCCAGGTGTCGAAGGCCCGGTACATCAGCGCGTGCCGCGCCTCGACGTGGTCGAGGTTGGCCAGGACATAGACCCCGATCCGCTCGTCCGGGATCAACCCGATGATCGCCACCATGCCGTCGATGCTGCCGGTGTGGAACTGCACCATCCGACCCTGGTAGTCGTGCTGGAACCAGCCCATCCCGTAGGTCGTCCAGTGCGGCTTGGTC
>JAEUJH010000044.1 GCA_016794825.1 Gemmatimonadota bacterium | reverse complement strand
GCTCCACCTCATCGTCGGTGAGCTTGGCCAGGATCTCGACCGCATCCTTGGCCTTCATGCTGGCAATGATCTTGGCGACCGACTTGGCGCGGGCCGCCTCGGCCGGATCGACCGGCGCCTCGACCTTGGCGGGCGCCGCGGTCGGTGCGGCCGGCACCGGCTTGACCGCGGCCGAGTCCACCGCCGAGTCCGGCGGGGTCGCCGCGGCGGCGGTGGCGGGCGACGGTGCCGCCGTGTCGGCCAGCGAATCGTTGGCGATCCCGGCCCGAGGCGGCGCGACCTTGGTGATGAACCAGGTCGTCGTCGCGGTCGCCACCAGGAAGGCGACCAGGGCCAGCACCAGGGTCTGTTTCATCGGCCCGGCATCCCGCGCGGCCGCCCCGCGATTTCATCCATCGTCTTCTGCTCGTCGCGGTTCTGCTCGCCCTGCCAGGCCGCTTTCTGGTGCTCCTTGAGCCGTTCGAGGGTCTTCCGGTCGCGGCGGGCGTCGGCCAGCCGTTCCCGTTCCTGGTCGGCCAGCTTCCGCGCCTCGGCGCGGGCCCGTTCGGCGTCCTCGAGCTGACTGGCAGCCGCGGCACTGGTCAGGTGGAGCGCCCGGAGGATCCCGGCGTTGGTGACCTGGCCGGCGGGCGGCGTCACGCGGTCGCCGATCCGGGCGACGTAGTTCTGCTGATCGTCGCAGAGCCGGTCGAGGTCGGCCTCGGTGCGGGCCGCCTCGCTCATGACGCGGGCTTGCTGCTGCTCGGCCTCTTCGCGGAGCCGGAGCAGGCGTTCGAGCCGGAACGAGAACGCCTTCATTTCGCGCCTCCGAGGGCCTGCCGGGCCCGATTGGCCAGCTCACGGACCCGGAACCGCGTCGCATCGAGGTCGCCCTTGTCCTCGGGCGCCTGCCGGAGAATGCCGAGGAGTTCGGGTCGAATCGCGACCGCGGTGTCGAGATGCCGATCGGTGCCGGGCTTGTACGCCCCCACCGTGATCAGGTCTTCCTGGTTGCGATAGGTCGCCTCGAGCGCGAGGAGGACGTTGGCCGCGTCGAGGTCCTCGCGAGCCGTGACCTGGTCGCGAACCCGGCTGACGCTGTCCAGGGCGTCGATGGCCGGGAAGTGCTTCTGATTCGCGAGCCGCCGGGAGAGCACGATGTGGCCGTCGAGGATCGACCGAGCCGAGTCCGCGACGGGTTCGTTGAAGTCGTCGCCCTCCACCAGCACGGTGTAGAGGCCGGTGATCGACCCCCTCCGCCCGGTGCCGGCGCGTTCGAGCAGGCGCGGGAGCGACGCGAAGACCGACGGCGGATAGCCCTTGGTCGTGGGCGGCTCGCCGATCGAGAGCCCCACCTCGCGCCACGCCATGGCGACGCGGGTGACGGAGTCCATCATCAGGAGCACGTCCTTGCCGGCATCGCGGAAGTACTCCGCGATGGCGGTGGCCACGAGGGCCCCGGTGGCCCGGACGACGGCGGCCTGATCGCTGGTCGCGACGACGATGACGCTCCGCTTGAGGCCTTCGGGGCCCAGGTCCCGTTCGATGAACTCGCGGACCTCGCGTCCCCGTTCGCCGAGGAGCGCGATGACGTTGACGTCGGCGCTGGTGTGGCGCGCGATCATCCCGAGCAGCACGCTCTTCCCGACCCCGCTGCCGGCCATGATCCCGATCCGCTGTCCGCGACCCACGGTCAGGAATCCGTCGATGGCCCGGACCCCGGTCGAGAGGGCGGACTGGATCCGATTCCGTTCGAGCGGGCCCGGTGGTTCGGCCGAGAGCGGGTAGCGCCGGGTCACCCCGATCGGCCGGTCCGAATCGATCGGCCGTCCGAGCCCGTTCAGGACCCGGCCGATCAGCCCCTCGCCCACCTCGGCGTACAGCGACCGACCCAGCGGAACCACGACGTCGCCCGGGTGGATCCCGTCGAGGTCGCCGAGCGGCATCAGCATGATCCCGCGATCGTGGAACCCGACCACCTGGGCCAGGACGCCCACATCGCCGCTGACCAGGATTCGACACACCTCGCCGACGGCCACCTCGAGCGAGGTGGCCTCCACGATCTGCCCGATCACCCGGGTCACCCGTCCGTGGACGGCGAACCGGGGGGTCTGGGCGATCGCCACGCCGATGTCAGTCGCCTGCCAGTCGTTCATACAAGGTCCGAAGAGCGACATCCGCCCGACCGTCGACGAGACGTTCGGGGCTCACCAGCC
>JAEUJH010000022.1 GCA_016794825.1 Gemmatimonadota bacterium | reverse complement strand
GGCGCGACCGGCGTCCTGGAGATACGGATAGAGGCGGCGGAACAGCCGGGGCCGCCGCGACGACTCCGGCTGCCGGAGACAGAAGCGGCGGACCAGCACTTCCTTGAAGAGATCATAGCCCAGGAAGAGTTCGTCGGCGCCTTCGCCCGTCAGCACCACCGTGATCCCGTGGATCCGGGTCAGCCGCGCCAGGTGATAGAGCGGCACCGGGGCCGTGCGGAGCAGCGGCGTCTCGGCGTGCCACACCGCGTGCGGGAACGATTCGGCGATCAGCGCGCCGTCGATGACGAGCGGCGTGTGCCGGGTGCCGAGGGCTTCGGCCACGAGTCGCTGGTGAGCGCGTTCGTCGAATCGAGGATCGGCGAACGCGATCGAAAAGGTCCGGAGTTCGCCCGGCGCGGCCTCGCCAGCCAATCGGCACACCACGCTGGAGTCGAGGCCTCCGCTCAGGTAGGCGCCGACCGGGACGTCCGCGACCAGCCGGTCGGTGACCGACTGTCGGAGCAGGGCATCGAGCCGTTCGATGGCCGCGGGCATGGCAAGCGGCGTCTCGTCGAACCGGGGCCGCCAATAGCGCGCGGTGCGGAAGGCGCCGCGCTTCCAGATGGCGTAGGAGCCCGGCGCCAGCTGCCGAACGCCCTGGAACGGGGTCCGCGGCGCGCGGGGGCCCCAGAGCATCAGGGCCTGGTCGAAACCGGCGGGATCGATGGCGGCGGCAATCTCGCCCGAGGCGAGCAGCGCCTTGACCTCCGAGCCGAAGATCAGGTCGGCGCCGCGATGAGCGTAGAACAGGGGGCGCACGCCGAACCGGTCGCGGGCCAGGACGACCTGCTCGCGACGAGCGTCGTACAGCGCGAACGCGAACTGGCCGTCGAGTCGTTCGAAGAGCCCCTCGCCCCAGGCCTCCCAGCCGTGGACCAGCACTTCGGTGTCGCTGGCCGTGGCAAACCGGTGCCCCAGCGACACCAGCTCCCGCCGAAGGACGCGGTAGTTGTAGATCTCGCCGTTGAAGGTCACGACGATCGAGCCGTCTTCGTTGGCGAGCGGCTGGGCGCCGCCAGCGAGGTCGATGATGGCGAGACGGACGTGCACCAGCCCGACGGCCTGGCCGACGTAGAGACCGAATCCGTCCGGGCCGCGATGCCGGATGGCGCCGCCCATGCGGCGAAGGGTCGCTTCGTCGATCGGTCCGCCGGTGCCGCGCGCGATCCCCGCCAGGCCGCACATGCTACGGCTCCCGATCGTCCGCGAGCGGGACCGGGTCGATCAACTGGGCCGGCAGGTGGAGATAGCGGGTGGTGGCCCGCTTGCCCGCGATGTCGCGCCAGATCCGTTCGACTCGCTCCGGATCGAGGCCGAGCGCGGCGCCGGTGTCGGCGGCGGTGCGGCCCGCGTCGAGCGCCTGGATCAGCGCGTCGAGCAGCGGGAGTGGCACGCCGAAGAAGAACTCTTCCTGCGTCTGGGGCAGCGAGAACGTGTCGGTGGTCGGGGTCCGTCGGAGGATTTCCGCCGGGACGCCGAGGACCTCGCCGATCTGGTAGACCTGGGACTTGTAGAGATGGGCGATCGGCTTGACGTCGGCGAGCCCGTCGCCACCCTTCACGAAGAAGCCCTGATCGTACTCGAGCCGGTTCGGGGTGCCAACCACCGCGTAGTGGAGCCGGTCGGCGTGAAAATATTCACGCATCTTCCGGATCCGCTGCTTGAAGTTGGTGGCGGCCACGATCTCGCGGTACTCGCCGGCCGGGAGGACGACTCGACGCGGCTCACCGTTGGGGGGCTGGACCACGAGCATGGGGACGCTGAGCCGATCGCCCTCGCGCTCGCCGCTCGGCATCACGATCTTCGACCGCCAGCCGGCCCCGAACTCGGGCACCACGCGCCGGATGGCGGCGTCGCGGAGTTCGTAGCAACCGGCCGCGGCAAGCGTCGGCTCGATCTTCTCGACCACGAATGGAATCCCGAACCGGGTCGCGACGAGCCGGCCGAGACGAGTGCTCTCGGGATCGGAGTCGCGCTCCGGGAGGAGCAGACCAAAGACCCGCGTCGGTCCGACGGCGGCGACCGCCAATCCGGCGCAGACCGCCGAATCGACACCCCCGCTGATGGCGATGACGAGGCCGCGGCGCTCGAGCGAGGTCGCCAGGATCTCGCGCAGTCGGCTGGCAATCCGGTCGATCTCGGCGGCCGGGTTCGGGAGCTCGAGGGCCGGCGGTGGAATCGGCCTCGGCTGGGCCAGTGTCGCGGGGCCGAGTGAGGAGTGTTGCACCGTCACATCAGGCTCCGGGAGCGTGGTCGTGAAGGGAGTGTGAAAAGACGGGACCGCATGGTGGTCGGGCGTGCCATGAAACGCTATCCTTGTCCTCCGCGCGAGCGACGAACCCGAACCATGAACGTTGCCGATCTCCTCTGGACCAGGGCCCGCAATGCCCCCGACGACCCGGCGGTGGTTACCGCGGGCGGCGTCCTGTCATTTCGTGAACTTCGTCGCTCCGCGGCGTCGGTCGCGGCTGGCCTGGGCGACCGGGGGATCGGCCTCGGGGACAGGGTGGCAATATCCATGCCCCGTGGGGGGGAGGCCGTGGCAGCCTATTTCGGGGTCCTGGCAGCCGGGGCGGTGGCGGTGTTCGTCGACCAGAGCTTCCGCCCCGCCCAGGTGGCCAACGTCCTGGCCCACTCCGAGAGCCGGCTCGTGCTGGTGGGCACCGATCAGAGCATCGCCGGGGTCGAGGGCG
>JAEUJH010000011.1 GCA_016794825.1 Gemmatimonadota bacterium | reverse complement strand
AGATAATTTGACACTGTCGAGAGATCGGGCGGCGCAGGCGGTTGGGCTGGCCCTTTCGGTGGCTCTGCTGGTTGGAGGGCTCGTCTCGCAGGTCGTGGCGCTCGTTCCCCTGAAGGTCGGCAACATCGATTGGGAGTTCGGGGCGCTTGGCGAGGTGGCCGCGACCGGGCCGCTGTTCCTGATGGGCCTCGGGACAACGCTGTTCGTCGCCACCAGGAGCCGGCGGCCAGGGCTCGTGTTCGGAGCCGGGTTCCTGAGCCTGGCGTGGGGCTTGGCGCTGGTGGTCGGGCTGGTGCTGCTGGCGCTCGATGCGCCGCTGCTGCTCACGGCAGCGCGCGCCATGGCACCCGAGCCGGCTCGAGCGGTCAAGATCGTGTTGGCAAAAAGCGCCGGACTCATGTTCATCGAGTGCCTGGCGTTGCTGGTTCTGGGAGTGATGGGATTCCGTTGGTGGGCCGCACTGCGGCGTTCGACCGTTCACTTGGAGTCAGGACGATGAAGAAGCGAGTACTGGCGGGAGTCGGGTTGGCCTTGGCGCTCACGGCGAGCCGCGCGTCGGCGACGACTTACTGCTACACCGGGGTCGCGGGCTTTTCGGCCTGCGCGTCGGCCAACATCACGGTCAACAACGGCCTGACCCAGCTGCAGGTGGCCATTCAGAACCTGAGCGGGTCGATGGGCAACACGACCTTCACCATCACCCAGTTCGGGCTCTACTACCTGACCCCGCCGAACTACACCGGGTCGCTCACCGCCCTGTCGCCGTTCACCGGGTGGCAGAACGGCACCTCGAGCTCGATGCGGAACCCCGGTCCGACCGGAACCGCCAGCTGGCTCGGCGGCGCCCAGACCGTCAACGGCAACAACTACGCGTTGGTCGGCTGCTCGGTCCCGAGCGCGCCGAGCAACGTGGTGAGCACCTGCTCGACTCCCGCGACCTTCACCTTCACGCTCGCGGCCGGTTCGAACTTCTCGCTCGCCAACCTGCACGTCGGGATCCGGGGTCAGGCCTGGACGGCCGTCAACGGTCAGTTCAGCGGCCGGAGCTTCAAGTGCTACAGCTCCGATCCGACCTGCCAGCCGCCCACCGCGGTGCCGGAACCGGCCACCATGGCGCTGCTCGGCACCGGGCTCGTGGCCCTCAGCATCGCCGGGTTCCGCCGTCGGCGGCGGGAAAACCTCGACAGCTGATCCGTCCGCGGTCCGCCGCGCGCCGAGGCCCCCGTCGATCGACGGGGGCCTTTTCGTTGCCGGCCGTCCCTTGATTCGCCGAGACCGAGGTCGTAGCGTAGGACGAGCGCGGGCCCGTGGTTCCACCCCTTACATCGCGTGGTCGAGGATGATTCGCTTTTCCACCGGAGTCCGAGCCCTGCTCGGCCTCGAGGTGCTGGTCGCGCCGCTTGCCGCCCAGGGGCGGCCGACGCTGTCGCCCGAGGTCCGTTCCTACGTGTCGATCGATGCGCCCGTGGTGGCGCTGACCAACGTCGACGTGGTCGACGGAACCGGCGGTCCGGCGCAACGGCGCCAGACGATCGTCCTGTCGGGGGGCCGGATCGAGGCCGTCGGAGCGGCTGGCGCGGTCCGGATTCCGGCGGGAGCCCAGGTCGTCGACCTGGCGGGCCACACGGTCATTCCCGGCATCGTCGGGATGCACGACCACATGTTCTACACCACGCCGGCCTTCACCAGCGTCCAGGCCAACTACTCGTTTCCCCGGCTCTACCTGGCGAGCGGCGTCACCACGGTGCGGACCACCGGGAGCAACGCGCCGTACACCGAGCTGACGCTCAAGGCGGGGATCGAGCGGGGCGAGGTGCCGGGCCCGCGGATCCACATCACCGGGCCCTATCTGATTTCGCCCGGCCCGACCCGGTACGAGGGGATGTACGAACTCAAGGACGAGGCCGCCGCCCGCCGGGTGGTCCGCCACTGGGCCGAGGAAGGGGCGGAGTGGATCAAGGTCTACACCCAGATCACCCGGCCGATCTTTGCCGCGGTGGTCGATGAAGCCCACAAGCACGGGCTCAAGGTCACCGGGCACCTCTGCTCCATCAGCTTTACCGAGGCGGTGGAACTCGGCATCGACAACATCGAGCACGGCTTCCGGACCAACTCCGACTACGATCCGGCCAAGGTGGCCGACCGCTGCCCCGCGAGCAATTTCGAATCGCTGGCGGCGCTCGACCTCGATGACGGCCGGGTGGCCGCCACCTTCCGGGCCATGGTGGCCAAGGGCGTCGCGATGACCACCACCACCGTCAACGAGCAGCTCGCCCCGGGACGGCCGGGACCCGACGCCCGGACCCTGGAGGCGATGGCGCCCTGGATCGGCGAGCAGGAAACCCGCCGGCGCGCCAATCTCGACCTGCCCAAGCCGATCGGCGAGATCTATCCGCGGATGCGGGAGATCTACCCCAAGTCGCTCCGCTACGAGCGCGAGTTCGTCAAGGCGGGCGGTCTCCTGGGCGCCGGGGTCGATCCCGCCTTTGCCGCGCTGCCCGGGTTCGGGAATCAGCGGGCGCTCGAGTTGCTGGTGGAGGGCGGGTTCTCGGTGGTCGAGGGGGTCAAGGTCATGACCGGCAACGGCGCCCGGATGCTCGGCGTCGACCGCGACCTCGGGACCGTCGCGGCCGGCAAGATCGCCGATCTGGTGGTCCTCCGTGGCGACCTCACCGCCAACCCGAGCGTCATCCGCAACGCCGTCACCGTGTTCAAGGGCGGGATCGGCTACGACTCCGCCAAGCTGCTGGCCTCGGTCAAGGGTCAGGTTGGCATTCGTTAGGCGGTTCCGGGGGCTCGTCGCGGGCCTGGCCCTGCTGGTCGTCGGCGCGCCCACCGGCGCCGGCGCCGATCCGCCGGGGCCGCACCGGGTCATCCGCGAGTTCGGGGTCCGGATGCGGACGTCGGACGGCATCGTCCTGGTGGCCGACGTCTACCGGCCCGACACGGCCGGGCGGGTGCCCGCCATCCTGGCGCGGACGCCCTACACCCGGACGGGGGGCGCGCAGTTCAGCGCGGGGGCGTACTGGGCGTCGCACGGGTTCGCGTACGTCGTGCAGGACGTGCGTGGCCGGGGCGATTCCGAAGGGGAGTTCGAGCCGTTGGTCCACGAGGGCCGGGACGGGTTCGAGGCCCAGGGGTGGGTCGCGTCGCAGCCGTGGTCCAACGGGCGGGTCGGGACCTGGGGCGGTTCGTACCTCGGCTGGACTCAGGTCCTGTCCGCGCCGCTCAACCATCCCGCGCTCGGGGCGCTGATCCCGATGGTGACGCCGTCCGATCCGGGCGGCTTCTGGCCGATGCGGCGGGGGGGCATCGTCCTCGGCATGCTGGAGTGGGCCCTCGTGACCGAGGGCCGGACGGTGCGCGACGTCCCGGGCGATCATCCCGATCTCGTCGCCGCGTATCGAAGCCTGCCGCTCCGGTCCATCGACGAGCGGATCGGGATGCCCTCGCGGGTCTGGCGCGATTACCTGGCCCACCTCGACGACAGCGCCTACTGGGCGCCGCGGAGCTATCAGCACCGGCTGCCGGAGGCCCGGGCCCCGATGTTCCACGTCACCGGCTGGTACGACGGGACCCTCGGCGGCAGCCTCGAGAACTTCGCGACCATGCGGGCCCGCGCGGCGCCGGCGGTGCGCGACGGCCATTATCTCCTGGTGGGACCGTGGCGCCACTGGGTCGACACCGATTCCCGGAGTCGGACCCTGGGCGGGATCGACCTCGGAGCCGCGTCGCGGGTGGACACATACCGCCAGTACCGGCTCTGGTTCGACCACCAGCTCCGGGGGCAGGCCAACGAGGTCGGGTCGTGGCCCCGGGTCCGGGTCTTCGCGTTAGGCGCCAACCGCTGGATCGGCGCCGCCGAGTGGCCGGTGCCGGGCACCCGGTTCGTGCCGTATTACCTCCACGGCGCCCGGGCCGGGGTGCCGGCGGCCGGCCGGCTCGCGGCCGAGTTGCCCCCCGGGACCGGAGGGACCGACCGCTACGAGTACGACCCTTCCGATCCCACCTCGTTCCTCTGGTTCCGGAATCTCGATTCCGGCGGCCCCGACGACTACCGATCCGTGGAAGCCCGGCGCGACGTGCTGGTCTACACGATGCCGTCGCCCCCGCGCCCGCTGACCGTCTGCGGCCCGATCCGGGCCACGCTGCAGGCCGCCACCTCCGCGCGCGACACCGACTGGGTGGCCCGTCTGACGCTGGTGCGCCCCGACGGCTACTCCCAGCGGCTCACCGAGGGCTGGGTCCGGGCCCGGGCGCGCGACGGGGAGTTCCGGCGGAGTCCGCTGCCGCCGAACGTCGCCGTCGAGTACCAGATCGATCTGTGGGGCACCTGCGTCGTGGTCCGCCCCGGCGAGCGGCTCCGCCTGGCGGTGATGTCGGCCGCGTTCCCGCTGCTGGCCCGGAACCTCAACACCGGGGGCGATCTCGGCGCCGAAACCGAGGGGGTCGTGGCCCGACAGGCCATCCATCACGAACCCGGTCGGCTGTCGTACCTCACCCTGCCGATCATCGATCGACCGAATTGGATTCCAAAGCCCTGAGGCGGCACGGGGCCGACGGATAATCGGCCACTCCGCTTCCGACTCTGGCGCGGGGCGGCGGCGATCCCTAACTATGGGATCCCCCCACCCGCGAGGGCCCATGCCAGCCGTCGTCGATCTGCTCCGTCGCAAGGGTCGTGTCGTTCACACCATTTCGCCCACCGATTCCGTCGTGGCCGCCGCCACCGCCATGAACCAGCATGGCGTGGGCGGGCTCGTGGTGGTCGACAGCGAGGGTCAGCTGGTGGGGATGTTCACCGAGCGCGACATCCTCCGCCGGGTGGTGGCGCCGGGCCGCGACCCGGCCACGACCGTGGTCGGCGAAGTGATGACCACCGAGGTCCTGGCCTGTCAGCCGGAGACGAGCCTCGAGGAGTGCGCGGCGGTGATGACGTCGAAGCGGATTCGCCATCTTCCGGTCCGGGACCGACAGGGCCTGGTCGGGATCGTCACCATCGGCGACCTCCTGGCCCAGCAGGTCGACGATCAGCGGGCCACGATCCAGTACCTGACCAGCTTCGTGTACGACAATCGCTGAACCGGGCGCCCGGGCCCCGCACGGGCCCCTAGTCCCTTGCCGGCCCGCCGGCGTCCGGTCTATTCTGGTTCGACTCGGGTCGTGCCGACCCTCCAGCGGTCTCCGGCGCGCCTCCGCCGCCGCATCGCCGCGTTCACGCCAACCCAACTCCTCCCGATGACCTCACCGCTTCGCGTCGGCCTGATCGGCCTTGGCAACGTGGCCCTGGCCCACCTCGAGGGCTATCGCGGCCTCGACCAGATCGAGGTCGTGGCCGGGGCCGATCCCCGGGCCGATCGGGCCGCGATGATGGCCGGGCGCTACGGCTTCGCGCCGTTCACCGACTACCGGACCATGCTGGCGGAGGCGCGGCTCGACATCGTGGCCGTGCTCAGCACCGTGGTGACGCATCGGGAAGCGGTCGAGGCCGCGGCGGAGCGGGGTCTGCACGTGCTCTGCGAAAAACCGATCGCGATCACGCTCGAGGACGCCGACCGGATGATCGCCGCGTGCCGGCGGCACGGGGTCAAGTTCTTCTACGGGTCGTCGTACCGGTTCCTCCCGCCGGTGGCCAAGGCCCGGGAACTGATCCGCGCCGGTGTCCTGGGCGAGGTGCGGCTCCTGACCGAGACGTTCATCGGCGGGCACGGCCCGGCCGGATACCACGACATGGGCACCCACCACTACCCGGCCGGCGGTCCGGGCGGATCGGGCAACGGGCTCGTCGATCATGGCATCCATCTGGTCGACATCTTCCCGTGGCTGATCGACAGCGACATCGCGTCGGTGACGGGGCGGGGCCAGCGTTCCGGCGCCACGCCGGTGGCCGAGTATCTCGCCATGGAGTTCCAGAACGGGGCCTTGGGCCACCTCGTCTACGACGACGCCACCTGGTCGGCCGACCTCCCGTCGGAGGGCCTCTTCAGCTGGGGCCCGACCTGGGACCAGATGGCGGCGGGCGAAGCGGGCGAGCGGGGCGGCCAGTGGCAGCAGCACCCGGGCAGCATCCGCGTCTACGGCTCGGAGGGCACGCTCCGGATCTTCCACTACGCCAACATCCTCTTCCTGCGGACCAAATCGGGGATGACCCAGGTGCCGGTCTCCGGCCGGCCGATGCCGGGCCAGTTCGGGGCCGAGATGGCCTCGCTGGCGGCCAGCATTCGGGAGGATCGACCGGTCGAGGTGCCGGGCGAGGCGGGCCGCCGGGCGCTCGAGGCGGTACTCGGCGTCTATCGGAGCATGGAAACGGGCGAGCGGGTCCGGCTCGGCCCGAGCGGTTTGCCGGGCGGGTCCGCGTGACGGCCCCGTCAATGACGCCCGCGCGGCTTTTGGGCATCGTGGCGGCCCTGCTCCCGCTGGCCGCGCTACCCCCGGCCGCCGCGCAGACCGCCTGGGGCGATCGGGTCGCCCTGGCGGAGCGCCACCGGGTCGGCGCCATCGGGCAGCGGCGGTTTACCCATGCCCAGTTCTGGGAGGCGGTGGCGCCGTCGTTAGGCGGCGGGCGGCTGGCCGTGGCGGAGGTGGGGCGGTCGATGCAGGGCCGGGCGCTCCGGACGGTGACGTTCGGGCGGGGGTCGGTGTCGGTATTCCTCTGGTCGCAGATGCACGGCGACGAGGCCACGGCCACGATGGCGCTGGCCGACGTGTTTGCGTTCCTGGCGGCCGACGAGCCGAGCCCGCTGCGGGACCGGATCGGGCGAGAGCTGACGGTCACGTTCCTGCCGATGCTCAATCCCGACGGCGCCGAGATCTTCCAGCGCGAGAACGCCGGCGGCATCGACATCAACCGCGACGTCCGCCGCCTGGCCACGCCCGAGGCGCGAACGCTCAAGGCGGTCCGCGACCGGCTCCGGCCCGACTTCGGATTCAATCTCCACGACCAGAACGCCCGGACCCGGGTCGGCAACGGCGAGCCAGCCGCCATCGCCCTGCTGCCGCCACCGGCGGATCAGGCGCGGTCCTACGGGCCGGTCCGGGCTCGCGCTCGCCTGGTGGCCGCGTGGCTGGCGGCCGATTTCGGGAACGCGGTGGCCGGCCGGATCGCCAAGTACGACGACACCTTCAACCCGCGGGCCTTCGGTGATCAGATGCAGGCCTGGGGCACCGCCACCGTGCTGATCGAGAGCGGCGCCCTGCCGGATGATCCGCAGAAGCAACGGCTCCGGACCCTGAACGCCGCCGCCATCCTGGGCGTCCTCGAGGCGATCGCCACCCGGAGCTTCGAGCGGGCCGACCCGGCTTGGTACGAGTCGCTCCCGTTCAACCGGGGCGGGGCGTACGACCTGCTGGTGATCGGCGGCTCGCTCGTGGTGCCGGGGGTCGGGCCGCTCCGGGCCGACGTCGCGATCAACTTCGACGACTCGGTGGCGCGGACCGGCGGGCGGATTCGCGAAGTGGGCGATCTCGAGACGGCGGTGGCGCTCGACACCCTCGACCTGCGGGGGAAGGTCCTCCATCCGATGCCGGACGCGGTGCTCCAGACCGGGGGGACGACCTGGGTGCCGATCGGGTCGCCGGCGCGGTTCATCATCCGGGAGTCGGCCGACGCCACGGGGCGGGAGGTGGGGCGGATACCATGAGGGGAATCGACCGCTGCTTGCGGCGCGTCAGGTCGGGGATATATTCGCGGTTCGAGGCGCTCTCTTCCGACGACGCTAGCGTTAGGCGATCCAGGGCCGATGACTCCGGGCACCCCACCTGCCGGTTCCGATCCAGAGCTGAGCCGCCTGGCCCAGGGCGATGAATGCGCCTTCGGGATCTTGCTCGAGCGCCATTGGCCGGGAGTCGTGGGGTACGCGGCTCGGCTGGTCGCTTCGGCCGAGGTGGCCCAGGACATTGCCCAGGAGGCGTTCGTTCGGCTCTGGGACCGGCGCGCCGAATGGACGGGGACGGACGCGAGGCCGATCCTGTTTCGGATCGCTCGGAATCTGGGGTACGATCACTGCCGAGCCGAGGCCGTGCGGGGTCGGTGGGCGTCGGCGCAACGGCGGCAGGGCATTCCGGTCTCGATGCCGGATGTCGGGGCTGTCGAAGCGGAGGACTTGCGGACCGCGATTGAGCGCGCACTAGCCGCTCTCAGCGACCGGGAACGGGAAGTGGTCATCCTGAGTCGCCTGCGGGGCCTCCCGCGGGCTGAAGTTGCGGTCGTCACCGGGCTGGCCCCGGGGACCGTGTCGAACCTGCTCAGTTCGGCCATGGCGCGGCTGTGGCAGATGCTGGAACCCCATCTTGGCGAGCGGCCGACCCTGGGCGCGGGTCGCCGCTTGCGCCGAATCTGAATCTCTCCCGACTCGAAAAATGAAGTTGGCGCCCTTCGCCCGTTGTTAGGGTGAGGGCATTCCTCAAACCCGGCAATCCATGGACGACGATCTCATCCTCCGCGGACTCGACGGGGACCTTCCGGGTCCTGAGCTCGAGGCGCTGGCCCGCTGGCGGGCGGCCGACCCGGCTCACGAGCGGCGGTATCGGCAACTCGAGCGGCTGTCCGCCGTGCTGGCGGAACAAGAGCGGGGCTCCGTCCCCGCTCGGCCCGATCCCGGGAGCCTGATCCGCCGGAGCCGGGTCCGGTCCCGCCCAAGCGGATCCGAGCGCCGCTGGTTGTTCGGCCTTGCCGCGGCGGCCGTCATCGGGGTGGTGGGGTTCGGCGTGCTCGAGATCTACCTGGGCTCGACCAGGAACCGGGATTCGATCGTGCGGGACCTCATGACCGGGCCTGGCGAAGCGTCGACCGTGCAGTTGGCCGACGGCAGTGTCGTGCGCCTCGCCCCGGACAGCCGTCTCTCGTTTCGCGCTGACCAGCGGCGGGAGGTCTGGCTTGACGGGACGGCGTACTTCGCGGTCGCCAAGCAGGAGGGGCGACCGTTCGTTGTCCGGACCAGGGCCGGCTCAACCACTGTGTTGGGCACTCGGTTCGAGCTGCAGGCCACGGCCGACCGGTTACGGGTTGTCGTGGTCGAGGGCCGGGTCGCCGTCGAGAACGAGGGAAAACGGATCGAGGTCGACGGCGGCGAGATGACCTTTGTCGGCTCCGGTGTTGATCCCGTCGTCAACAAGGTCTCCGAACCAAGCGAGCTCGTCGGTTGGGTTGGCAAGGTGTTGCTGTTCCGGGACACGCCGTTGGAGCGCGCGGTGAGCGAGATCGAACGGACCTACCCGATTGAGATCCAGATCGATGACTCCATTCTCAGGCGTCATCTCGTCACGGCCACGTTTCCAGAACAGCCTGTCGAGCAGGTCGTCAATACGGTGTGTCGGATTCTCGACGCCGACTGCGTGATGCATCGAGACACGGTCCGGGTCCGCCGTCGTCGGTAGTAGCACCAGGTTGAGGTGGCTCTCTAACAGGGAGAAACAGCCATGTCGTGGAGCGTCGCGCTGGGCGTCGGAATGCTGATCCCGGCCACGGTGGCCGGTCAGGTTCGCGTGGCGATGGACCCGGGTCAGCCGCGGGAGGAGCTCTTGGGACGGGAGGCCCGGGTCGACCTGGTCGATACGCCGCTTCCGGAGGCCCTGGCTCGACTCCAGCGGGCCTCGGGCGTCCCGATCGCGTTCAGCAGGACGCTGCTCCCGCCCGGGCACTTGGTGACCTGCCGTTGCGCCGAGGTGACGGTCGGCCAGGCGCTGGACAGCATGCTGCTGGCGCTTCCCTTCGAGGCGTCGGTTCAGGACGAGCAGGTGGTCGTGGTTCGTCGGCCGCGACTTCGTCAGGGCCTGACTTCGCCTCTCGAAGTGCAGAATGTCGATCAACCGTTCCGGTTAGCTCGCCTCCCTGGATTGCAGGAACCAGTGGTGGCCGGTGTGGTGGTGGACCCCCGAGCCGTGCCGATCCACGGGGCCAGGGTGGGGGTGGTCGGCGGGACGGTATCCGTGCTGACGGACCAGCTCGGTCGGTTCCGCCTGACGGTACCCGCTGCCGACCAGGTGACCCTCAGGGCTTCGATGATCGGCTATCGACCGACGGAGCGGGCCGTTCGGGTTGGCGAGACGACGCTCCGTCTGGTGCTCGACGAGATGGCGGTCAATCTCGATGAAGTGGTGGTGACGGGCACGCCGCAACAGGCGGCCAAGCGGGCACTCGGCAACGCGCTGGGGCGGGTCCGGGTCAGTCAGATCGAGGAAGTGGCGCCCACTCCGAACGTCCAGGACTTGCTCAGCAAGGGCGTGCCCGGCGTTCGGGTCATGTCGGCCGGCGGCGACGTCGGCTCCGGCGGCAACATCCGGATCCGCGGCGCGGGAAGCATGGCCCTGTCCAGTGAACCGTTGCTCTACGTCGATGGTGTCCGGGTCAACAACACGGGAGCGGACGCCGGCGGAGTCGGAGGGAGTATCGGAGTGGATTCCCGCTATGCCCCTTCCCGGATCAACGACCTCAATCCCGACGACATCGAGAGCATCGAAGTCATCAAGGGCCCGGCTGCGGCGACACTGTACGGCACCGAGGCGTCGAACGGGGTGGTCAACGTGATCACCAAGAAGGGCCGTCAAGGCGCCCCGGTGGTGTCGGTGACCGTCAAGCAGGGTGCCAACTGGATTCCGGATCCCGAGACCTTCTTCCCGGCCACGTACTATCGGGCGGCGAGCGGCGAGGTCCGCGAATTCCGGGTCCTTCGGAGCGACCGTGTCACCGGCGAGTTTCCAGGCGACACCATCTCCTACGGGCCCTGGTTCCGAACCGGCCAGCAAACCGGCTACTCGGCTACGGTCAGCGGTGGGACCCCCGTGCTCGGGTACTACTTTTCCGGTGATCTCGACCGGGACGAGGGCGTCGTCACGTACAACTGGAAGGACCGTCTCAGCGGACGGGCCAACCTCAACTTCGCGCCGAGCGACAAATTCGGAATCGACTTCGGTCTTGGCTATCTCCGGAGCAAGTATCGGTCGGCTGGCGCGATCCAGCCGGTGACCGTCCGGATCCTATGGGCTTGCCCGGCGCCTGGGTGTGAGCCGGGTCGCAATCTCCCGAATGGGATCGATGGCCCGTTCCGCGGGTACCTGACCGGACCGCCGGAAACGTTCGATCAGGATGTCGAGGGCTACGAGGACGTCGATCGCGGCACGATGACGACCACCGCGCGGCATCACCCGACGACCTGGTTCTCCCACCGCGTGACGGTCGGGGGCGACTTCACCAACCAGCGGCTCTCCGAACTGCTTCGACGGAGCAGCCTGGTTGGCGCGTCGTCGCCGCAGGGGTCGAAGACGGTGGCGAATACTCGCACCACCTACGTGAGCGCCGACTATGCCGCGACGGGTACCTTTCACCTCGGCGGCGTTGGGCTTGAGTCGTCGGCCGGACTCCAGTACTACCGGAAACAGCAGGACGCGATCCTGTCACAGGGCACCACATTCCCGGTCCGGGCGCTCGAAACCGTCACCGGCGGCTCCGTCAAGACCGGGCAGGAGAACTTCCTCGAGAACAAGACGTTCGGCGCCTTCTTCCAACAGCAGATGTCGTGGAAGAACCGGGTCTTTCTCACCGGCGCGATCCGGGGTGACGACAACAGCGCCTTCGGCCAGAATTTCGACTTCGTGGTTTATCCGAAGTTCAGCGCTTCGTGGGTGGTGAGCGACGAACCGTTCTTCAAGTCGCTGACGTGGGCCAACAGTCTCAAGCTGCGGACGGCTTGGGGCAAGGCGGGCCAGCAGCCGGACGTTTTCGCCGCGGTTCGGACGTACGCGCCGGAGACCGGCGACGGCGGCCTCCCGACATTGACGCCGGAGAACGTCGGCAACCCCGATTTGAAGCCCGAGGTTGGCCAGGAATGGGAGGGCGGTTTCGATGCCAGCTTCCTCGAGGACCGGATCGGTTTGGAGTTCACGTTCTACAACAAGAAGACCACCAACGCCATCGCCCAAGTTCCGGCGGCGCCATCGGCCGGGTTTCCAGGGTCCGAGTTCCGGAACATCGGCGAGGTCCAGAACCGGGGCGTCGAAATCGGCTTCGAGGCGACCGTTGTGAGGTCGCAAGACCTCGGCGTCGACTTCAACCTCAAGTTTTCCCGCAACACCAACAAGATTGTGTCGATCGGAGACCAGCCGTTCCTGACCCAAAGCGCCGGGTTCGGTCAGTACCACGTCCCCGGTTTTCCGCTGGCGGGCATCTTCCATCGACGAGTCGTGTCGGCCGACCTGGTGACCGGCGGGGCCCAGAACACCGTGACCAACATGATGTGTGAGAGCGGCGAGGTCGTACCGGGTACCAGCGGCGTGAACGGGGTGGGCTTCTCGGCGGGCGGGGGGCCTCCGGTGCCGTGCCTCCAGGCGCCGGCGATCTATTGGGGCAGCGCGCTTCCGATCTGGGAGGGCGCCGGCGCCCTCTCGGTGACCGTCCGCCAGAACCTCCAGTTCTTCGCGCAGGTGGATTTCGTCGGCGGTCACCGGATTTTGAGCGGCGATGTCCGGGCCGCCCACATGTCGTTCCGGAATACGAGGGCCATCCTCGAGCGGACCGACCCAATTCTCCTTGCGTACGACGTCCTCGACACCCGGCGTCAGCCCGGGATTATGAACGCCGGGTTCGCCAAGCTTCGGGATCTGTCGGTGACCTACAACTTCCCTCGCAGCCTGGCTCAGCGGATCGGTACCAGCCGTGCCTCCTTCACGCTGTCTGCCAGGAACTTCTGGACCATCTGGGTGGCCCAGAAGTCCGATTTCGGGCACGACCTGATCGACCCCGAGATCCGGAACAACGACCTGACTGGCCAGACGGCCTACAACCAGGAGGGTTGGCCACAGACCCGCCGCCTCCTCGCCACCTTCCGCGTGAGCTTCTGATCATGTCAAACTCGACTTCGCCGCGCGGCTGGGCTCGGGGGACGGGGGCGGTCATCGCCCTGGTCGGGTCCCTGTCGGTCGCGTCCTGCTCGCTCGATGACCTCCTGGAAGTGGAATTGCCGGGACGGGTGCTCGAATCGGCCCTCGACGATCCGGCCCTGGCCGAAACCCTGGTACGCAGCGTGGTTTCGGATTTCGACTGCGCCTGGAACAACTGGGTGGTGGTGACGGCGCTGCTCTCCGATCAATACATGGAGGCCACCGGAAATCTGGCGCTTCGGAACTTCGGGTCTCGTCGGGTAGAGGCGAGTGACGCCAATCTCACGGGAACCTGTCGGGCCCCGTTGGCGGCCTACACGCCGATGCAGATCGCCCGGTACCAGGGCGAGGACATTTTCCGCCGGCTCGACGCACTTCCGGATGCCGGGTTCCCGAACAAGACGCTCTGGAAGGCCACCGTTCGGGCCTACACGGGCTACAGCCTGGTGGCCCTCGGCGAGGCGTTCTGCGGGATGGTGATCGACAAGGGGCCCTTGCTCCAACGAGCGGACGTCCTCGCGATCGCGGAGAGCCGATTCACCGACGCGATCAACCTCGCCACCCAAGCCAACACGGCCGACATCCTCAACATGGCACGGGTCGGACGGGCGCGGGTTCGGCTCGATCTGGGCAACTTTGCGGGGGCCCGAACCGATGCCGAGCAAGTACCGGCGGCATACGTCAAGAACGCCACTCGCGATGCCACCGATACCCGCCGCTACAACAGCATGTGCGAGGTCATGAACTGTGCGCAACCGCCTCGTCGGGACGCGACGATCGCGCCGAGTTACCGGAACGTCCAGTGGGCGGGGGTTCCCGATCCCCGGCTCGGAGTCGCGACTCGCAACGAGGCTGCCTCCGACGCCGCCACGATCCATTGGTTCCATCAGAAGGCCAACAGTCGGGCAACACCGGTTGTGATTGCTTCGGGGAAGGAAGCCCAACTCATCGTGGCGGAAGCCGCGGCCCGTTCCGGCGACCTCGCCACGGCGCGGACGATCATCAATGCCCGTCACACTGCCGCTGGAATTCCGGGGTACGACGCCAGCGGCACCGCGTCTCAGGCTGACGTGACCCGTCAAGTCATCGAGGAGCGGCGGCGGGAACTGTTCGCCGAGGCCGGCCATCGGTTCAACGACCACCTCCGGTTCCGGGGTACGCCGTTCCAAATCCCGTTCCTGGGCGAGCCGGGGTCGGATCATCCGACTGGGGTCAACCATAAGAACGTGCCTTACGGCCCGACGACCTGCATTCCGCTGCCGTCGATCGAAGTGCCGGCCTCCGCCGTGGCCGGACGTTAGGTCGGCCATGAACCGAGAAAAGGAGCGACTGACCATGCGCGTGGTTCGAGGGTGGTATGGGATGGCGGCGCTGGCCGTCACGGCGCTGACGGCGCAGGCCCAGGACGTCACGCTGTCCACCGGCCGTCCTGAGGACGTGGGTCTGTCGTCCGGCGTGCTGGCCGGAGGGGTGGCCTTGTACCGGGAAGCCGTGGAGCGCGGCGACCTGGTGGGGGCGGTCCTCCTGATTGCCAAGGACGGCAAGATCGTGCTCCACGAGGCCGTCGGTTGGCGCGACAAGGATGCCAATCTCCCGATGGAGAAGGGCACCATGTTCCGGATGGCGTCGAACACCAAACCCGTGATTGCCACGGCCATTGCCCGTTTGGTAGAGCGGGAGCAGCTCGGCTATTCGGACATGGTTCGCCAGTACATCCCGTCGTTCGACAACTACCGGAGCGGCCACATTCAGGTCCGGCATTTGCTGACCCACACCAGCGGGTTCCGGATTCCGACGTTGTTCCTCCAACCCTACGTGGCCAGGACGGCCAAGACGCCGAACGCGCCAAGCCTCCAGCTCGAGGTCGCGCGGTTCGGCGACGTCGGTGCAGCCGTGATTCCGGGCATCTCCTACAGCTACAGCAACCCTGGCTACAACACCCTCGGCGCCCTCATCGAGATCCGGTCCGGCAAGCCGCTCGAGGTCATGCTCAGGGAGGAGATCTACCAACCGCTCGGGATGGTCGACAGCTACCACATGGAGGTGGCCGACAAACTCGACGGCAAGTTGAGTCGGATGGGCGCCGTGTATTACGAGCGGAAGGATGGACGCTGGGTGCCCGGCTGGAAGCCGGGTGACGCGCCGCAAGTCCCGTTCGTCCGCGCGTCCGGCGGGATGATCTCCACGGCCGCCGACTACGCCGTCTTCTGCCAGATGTACCTCAATGGCGGCGTCTATGGCGGCAAGCGGATTCTCAAGCCCGAGACGATCGCGGCGATCACCAGTCAACAGACCCGGATGATGGGGGTGCCGCTGTCCCGATCGGAGGGCGGTCGGGAGGAGTACCGAAACGGCTACGGCTATGGGTGGTCCGTGTCCGATGAGGGGATCTACTCTCACGGCGGCTCCGACGGCACGTTCGCCTGGGTCGATCCGAAGCGGAAGCTCATCGGGCTGGTCTTTACCCAAACCCCACGCGGCCGCAACCCGCTGGCCAAGTTCCGTCAGATCGTCGACCTCGCGGCCCTCGACGCCCAATGAAACAGGTCCGTCGTGCCATCGCGGGCGCCGCGCTGACGGGTCTGTTCCTCGCCGGATCGGACGCGGCCGGCCAGGCCCGGTTCGACATCTTGATCCGCGGCGCCCGGATTCTCGACGGTACCGGCAACCCCTGGGTCCGGGGCGACATTGGCATCGTGAAGGATCGGATCACGGCGGTGGGCCGTCTGTCGGACGCTACCGCGGCCCGCGTCATCGAGGCCGCCGACCGGTACGTCACCCCCGGCTTCATCGATGTCCATTCCCACGCTGGACCGGGCCTCGAGGCCCCAGCCCTCGCGGCGGCGCTGCCGCTGCTGGCGCAGGGGATCACGACGGTGGTGGTCAATCCAGACGGCGGCGGCGCGGTCGACCTGGCCGCGCAGCGGCGCCGGTTGACGGACGCTCGGCCCGGGGTCAACGTGGCCTTGTTGGCTCCCCACGGTTCGATCCGGCAGCAGGTGATCGGGATGGCCGATCGCCCCGCCACCGCGACCGAACTGGAACGGATGCGTGGCCTGGTCCGGGCCGCGATGGAGGCGGGGGCGTTCGGGCTCTCATCCGGGCCTTACTATGCCCCTGGCAGCTACGCCTCCACCGACGAGCTGATCGAACTCGCCCGGGTCGCGGCGGCCGCTGGCGGCGTCTACACCAGTCATATCCGAGACGAGGGCGACTACACCGTCGGGCTTCTCGGCGCCATCGACGAAGTGATCCGGATCGCGGAGGTGGCCGGGCTTCCCGGGATCGTGACCCACATCAAGGCACTCGGGCCGAACGTGTGGGGGTTCTCGAGCCCGGCTATCCGGCGGATCGAACGGGCCCGGGCGCGAGGCGTCGAGGTATTCGCGGATCAATACCCGTACGATGCGTCGAGCACCGGCCTCTCGGCCGCATTGGTGCCGCGCTGGGCGGAGGCCGGTGGCGATACCGCGATGCGGCGGCGGTTGGCCGATCCGGTGGAGGGCGAGCGGATCCGCCAGGCCATGGTCGCCAATCTCGTCCGCCGGGGCGGGCCGGAGCGGCAGGTCATCGGCCGGCATCGGCCCGATCCCTCGATCGAAGGCAAGAGCCTGGCCGAGATCGCCTCGCTGCGGAACACCACGCCGATCGAGGCCGCGGTCCGAATCCTTGCCGCCGGAGGCGCCGGGATCGTGTCGTTCAACATGGACGAAGCCGACATCGCCGCATTCATGCGGCAGCCATGGACGATGACCTCGTCGGACGGCACCCTGGTTCCGATGAACGAGGGCGTCCCCCATCCGCGGGCGTACGGGACGTTTCCGCGCAAGCTGCGGCGCTACGTGGTGGAGCGGAGGGTCGTCTCGCTGGAGGCCGCCGTTCGGAGCATGACGTCGCTGCCCGCGTCGGTGTTCCGGTTGGCCGACCGTGGCGTGATCCGACCCGGCGCCAAGGCCGACCTGCTGGTTTTCGATCTCGATCGACTTCGCGACCCGACCGATTTCCAGCGGCCCCATCGACTGGCGGAAGGGATCGGGATCGTGTTGGTCGACGGTGGGATCGCTTACGAAGACGGGCGGGCGGGGTCAGGGCGCTTTGGGTCGGTGCTGTCTCGCCGGTAGCCCTCCCGGCCGACTCGCCGCCAATCCTCCTGCTCGTTCCGCGGGTCGAGTCCCGGTGGAGTCGCCCGACTCGCCGGGGTATGATTCGGGGTCCTCTGGCGACCGGATCCGATGCTCCTCCCGATGGTGGCGTTCCTCCAGGCGGCCGCGCCGCCGGTTTTGCCGGCCGGCTATTGGCAGCAGCATATCTCCTACGCCATCACCGCCTCCCTCGACGAGTCCGCCGGGATGCTTCGGGGCACCCAGCGGATTCGGTACCGGAATGAGTCGCCCGATACCCTGACCACGCTGTCGTTCCACCTCTATCTGAACGCCTTCCGGCCCGGCTCCCGGTGGTCAGACGCCGACAGCGTCGAAGGCCGCCGGCGGTTCAACGATCTCCGCGATCCCGACTTCGGGATGAACCACGTGGCCAACGTCCGGATCATGGGACAGCCGGTGGCGCCGGTCTATCCGTTTTCGCCGGACAGTACCGTCGTCCGGTTTGTCCTCCCGCGGCCGCTGCCCCCCGGCGGCACGCTCGACGCCGAGATGGACTGGGACGCCCGCCCGTCGACGGTGCCGCGCCGGCAGGGGCGGCAGGGCCGGGCGTTCGACTTTGCCCAGTGGTACCCGCGGGTCGTGGCCTACGACAAGCACGGCTGGCAGGAGCACCCGCTCTATCCGGCCGGCGAGTTCTACGGCGATTTCGGCGACTTTTCCGTCACCCTCGACCTGCCCGAAGACCAGGTGATCGGCGCCACCGGGGTTCCGCTCTGCGGCGACCCGGGCTGGGAACGGGCCTCGCGGCAGCCGGGCCGGCCGATCGAGTACGGGCGCGATCGCTATCCCGCCGCGCTCGCCGCCCTCGGCGCGGACGCCTGCGCGCCGCGGGGGCCGGGGCGGAAGACGATCGTCTGGCGGGCCGAGGCGGTCCACCACTTCGCGATGTCGCTCCGGCCCGACTACCGGTACGAGGGCGGCCGCTTCGGCGACGTGGCCGTGCACGTCCTCTACCAGCCGGGCGACGAAGCGACCTGGGGGAACGGCGTCGCGGTCCGGCGCACCGAAGTGGCCCTCGAATGGCTCGACGGGCTCTTCGGCCGGTATCCCTGGCCCCAGATGACCAACGTGCACCGGATCGAGGGCGGCGGGACCGAGTTCCCGATGATGATGCATAACGGTTCCGCCAGCCAGGAACTGATCCTCCACGAGGGCGGTCACAACTACCTGATGGGGATCCTCGCCAACAACGAATGGCGGGAAGGATTCCTCGACGAGGGCTTCACCAGCTTCCAGACCACCTGGTTTGCCGAGGAACGCGCCTCGGCCGCGCGGGATCCCGACTTCGAACGGTACGCCAACCTCGAGGCGCAGATCCTCTGGTTCGACCGGGAGGGCTGGTCCGAGCCGACCAGCTACGTGAGCGAGCGCTACCGCGACTTCGCCACCTACAACACGATGATCTACTCCCGGGGCGAGCTGTTCTTCCATCAGCTCCGGGAAATCGTCGGCGCCGAGACGATGCGGCGGATCCTCCGGACCTACTACGACCGGTGGCAACTCAAGCACGTCGACGAAGGGGCGTTCCGGGCCGTGGCCGAGGAGGTCTCGGGCCGGGACCTCGGCACCTTCTTCGGGCAGTGGCTGCACGGGGTCACCAGCTACGACTACGCGGTGGGGCGGGTCCGCCGGCAGCGCGACGGCGAGCGCGG
>JAEUJH010000988.1 GCA_016794825.1 Gemmatimonadota bacterium | reverse complement strand
AGGTCCGAGTCGGACCATGGTAGATTACGGCCCCGAAACCTCCAGCCTTGGGCCGCGCCATGCAGATCAGTGACCTCGAAACGCCCACCCCCGTGGTCGACCTCGACATCCTCGACCGCAACCTCGACCGGATGGCTCGGTACGCGGCCGACCACGGGATCGGGCTCCGCCCGCACATCAAGACCCACAAGTCGCCCCGGGTGGCCCGGGAGCAGCTGGCTCGGGGGGCCGTGGGCCTGACCTGCGCCACGACCCACGAGGCCGAGGTCATGGCCGACCTGACCGACGACGTCCTGGTGGCCTATCCGCCCGTGGGCGACGCCCGCCTGCGCCGGCTGATGGGCCTGCCGGGCCGGGTCAACCTCATGGTGGCGCTCGATTCGGCCGAGGCCATCGAGGGACTGGCGGCTGCGGCCAAGGAAGCCGGGCGGCCGGTCCGGGTCCTGATCGAGTGCGACCTCGGTATGCATCGGGTCGGGGTCTCGTCGATCGAGGAAGGGATCCGACTCGCCCGCCTGGTGTCCGAGCGGCCGCCGCTGGTGTTTGCGGGGGTCAACTTCTATCCCGGCCACATCCGCAGCGCCGAAGCCGACCGGAAGGCTCCCCTGGCTCAGCTCGGCCAGGACGTCCGCACCTGGCTCGCGGCGTTCGAGCAGGCCGGCCTCAAGCCGGGCATCGTGAGCGGCGGTTCGACCCCGACCGCCTTCGAGTCGCACCAACTCCCGGGGGTCACCGAGATCCGGCCGGGCACTTACGTCTACAACGACCGCGAAATCGTCTCGACCGGCGCGGCCGCGCGGGAGGATTGCGCCTTTACCATCCTGGCCACGGTGGTCAGCACCGCGGTGCCGGGGCAGGCGGTGGTCGACGCGGGCTGCAAGGCGCTCGGGCGCGAGCCGCTCCGCGTCGGGGCGGGCACCGGTTTCGGCGAGCTGGTCGATCATCCCGAGGTGGTGGTCAAGGGGATGAGCGAAGAGCACGGAATCCTCGACCTGTCCAATTCCACCTGGAAGCCGAAGGTGGGCGATCGGGTCCGGATCATCCCGAACCACGTCTGCATCGTCACCCACCTCAACGACTTCATCCACGGCGTTCGAGGCGACCGGGTCGAGACGATCTGGCCGGTGGCCGCGCGCGGTCGGGCCGCGAAGGTCTAGCATGCTCGGATTGGCGGGAATTGCGGTCCGGTTTGCCGACACCACGATCTTCAAGGACGTCTCATTCCAGGTGGCCCGCGGCGATCGCTGGGGCATCGTGGGTCGGAACGGGATCGGCAAGACCTCGCTGTTCGAAGTGATCATCGGCGGCCTGACCCCGTGGGAGGGCGTCGTCACCAAGGTGCCGGGCACCCGGATCGCGGTCATGGACCAGCATCGGGTCTTCGACCCGAGCGACACGGTCTGGGACGCGGCCGCCGGCGCCTATCGGGAACTCCGCCGGCTCGAACTCAAGCTCGCCGAGGACGCCATCGCCATCGGCGAGGCGGGCGACAACGTGCCGGCCGAACTCCTCGAACAGTACGGCCACGACCTCGAACGGTTCGAACACGAGGGGGGCTACGAGGTCACCGCCCGGGTCGACGCCATCCTCGACGGCCTTGGCTTCGATCCGGCCGAGGCCCGGATCCAGCTGGCCAGCACCCTCTCGGGCGGCGAGCGCGGGCGGATCGGTCTGGCCGCCCAGTTGGCCGCCAACGCCGACCTCCTCCTCCTCGACGAACCGACCAACCACCTCGACATCCACGGGATCGAGTGGCTCGAGGGCTATCTCAAGAGTTCGGGCGTCACCGCGCTGATCATCAGCCACGACCGGGCGTTCCTCGACACGGTTTCCGATCACATCCTCCACCTCGAGAACCGGACCGCCAAGGCCTACACCGGGAATTACACCTCCTTCGGCGAGCAGCGGGCGCTGGCCCGGCTGTCGGCGGAACGGGCCTTCGAGAAGCAGGCCAAGACGATCGCCAAGGAAGAGGAGTACATCCGGCGGAACAAGGCTGGGCAGCTGGCGCTCCAGGCCAAGGGTCGCGAACGGCGGCTGTCGCGGGTGGTGCGGCTGACCCCACCGCCGAGCGACGCGTCGGTGATGTCGGTCCGGTTCCAGGCCAACGCCCGGGGCGGCGACCAGGTCATCACCACCGAGAATCTCGGCGTCGACATCGGCGACCGGACCCTGCTCGACGGCTTCAGCGCCACGGTCCGGCGAGGCGACGTGGTCGGGCTGGTCGGGTCGAACGGCACCGGCAAGTCCACGCTGGTGTCCGTCCTGCTCGGCTACCGGCCGCCGAATCGGGGCACGGCCAAGGTGGGCGACTCGATCGTGGTCGGCCACTATCGCCAGGATCTCGGCGACGTTCCCCGCGACAAATCACTGTTCGACATCATTCATGACCTCCGTCCCACCTGGAGCCGGGGTCAGGTCCAGGACCATCTCGGTCGGGTCGGGTTCTCCGGCGACTCGGTCAAGCGCCGCCCGGAAAGCCTGTCGGGTGGTGAGCTGGCCCGCATTGCCATGGGCATCCTGATGCTGACGAACGCCAACCTGCTGGTGTTCGACGAGCCCACCAACCACCTCGACGTCGAGACCATCGAAGCGCTCGAGGACGCGATCGACGAGTTCGACGCCACCGTCCTCCTGGTGAGCCACGACCGGACCCTGCTCCGCCAACTCACCACCCGGACCTGGGTGCTCGAGAACGAGCGGATCGAGGATTTCCCGGGCGGGTTTGCGGAGTGGGAGGCCGCGGTGACGGAACGGAAGCGGGCGGCGGCGCGCGCCAGCAGCGCCGCCAAGGCCGAAGTCCGCGACCGGGAAAAGCTGGCTCGGGCCAGAAGCGCCGAGAAGGAACCCAAGGGCCCGAAGCCGCTCACCGCCGCGCGCCGGGCCCTCGAGTCGGCCGAGGCCCGGGTCAATGCCGCCGAAGCCGATGTGGCGCGCCTGACCAAGGCGCTCGACGACGGCGGTCTCTACGGGTCGGGCGACGGCGCCCGGAAGTCGGCCGAGCTGGCCCGGTCGCTCGACCAGGCCAAGCGCGAACTCGAGGCCGCCCTGGCCGACTGGGAGCGGTGCTCCGAGGAAGTCGACCGCCTGGGGGCCGGGTAGTCTACTTCAGTTTGACCAGGGCCGAGTCGAGCATCCGGACCAGGGCGTCCCGATCGTAGCTGAAGGGATGGCTCTGGTTCAGCTGGACCAGTTCCTCGATGGCCTTCCGAATCGTCACTTCCGCCTGCCGGGCCACCGGCACCACGAGGTACCGCATCTTCGGGTTGGGATCGAAGAGCGCGTGGATCGCGGCGTCGGCCACGGCGTCGGGTTCGGGGTAGTTGTCGTAGTTGCCCATGGCCGTGACCATGTTCTTCATCTGGGGCAGGAACGGTGAATTCGGGTTGCGGGCCACCGCCGCCTCGACCTGCGCCACCGTGTTCCGCCCGATTTCCGACTTGTAGTTCCCCGGCTCGATCACGCTCACCCGGACCCCGAACCGCGCCATCTCGACCGCCAGCGCGTCGGCGTACGCCTCGATGGCGTGCTTGCTCATGCTGTAGGGGCCGAACAGGGGCCCGGACAGGATGCCCGAAATCGAGCCGACCGTGGTGACCCGTCCCTTCGATTCGATCAGCAGCGGCGCGAACGCCTTGGTGACCCGGTAGGGGCCGTAGACGTTCACGTCGAACAGGAACTGCAGGTCCTTCTCCTCCAC
>JAEUJH010000961.1 GCA_016794825.1 Gemmatimonadota bacterium | reverse complement strand
GGGCGGTTCCTGCTCACCCTGGTCAATACGGTACTCCCCCTCGCCGGCGGTGGAGCGCCGGTTGAGCGGCGCTAGCCCAGCGCGCCAGGATCGTCGTCCCGGTTCGCGCCACTGGCCGGGCTTCGGCTGGCGACGCATCTTTGGCGAGGCACGCACTCACCCCTCTGACCAAACGCGGACCTCCATGCGATTCCCTCGACCGACCCTCGCGAACCGGGCCGCGCGGCTCGGCGCCCTGGCGGGCGCCCTGCTCCTGCCGAGCGCCCTTCTTGCGCAGGCGCCCGACCCTCGCGCCGCGGCCATCGCGGTCGCCGACTCCGCCCTCGCCGCCATTACTCGCGGCGACGCGGCCGCGCTAACCGACCTGATGGTGCCCGAGGCCATGCTCTACCCGACGAGCACGCGGGACGGGGTGACGAACTACCGGGCCCGCACCCGGGCCGACCAGCGCGCCGCCCAGATCAAGGGGGTCGTGGAGCGCGGGTTCAATCCAACCGTGATGATGAGCGGCGGGATGGCGATGGTGTGGTACCCCTACGACCTCTACGTCAACGGGGCATGGTCGCACTGCGGGGCCGACGCCTTCACGCTGGTCCGTTCGGGCGGTTCCTGGCGGATCACGACGATGTCGTGGAGCGCGGAGCAGCCGCCGGTGTGCGAGAAACACCCGGCGGGACCGCCGGCGCGGTAGCCGTCGCGGCGCCGCCCATTCGAGGCCAGGCATGGAACGGCGGCCCCGGTATTTCTCCCTGAGTCTGGACTCCCTCCGGGCCATCGCGGCCTGGTCGGCCGACTGCGCCGACCGGGCGCTTCCGGTGTTCGAGACGCGCGCGGGGTCCGATCCCCGGGCTCGAGCGGCCATCGAAGGCAGTCGGGTCTTTGCCCGCGGAGGCGAGCGGGTGGCCCACCTGCGGTCGCTGGCCATGGCGACCCATGCCGCCGCCCGGGCGCAGGCCGATCCCGGGGCCGCGGCGGCCGCCCGGGCGGCGGGTCTGGCGGCGGCCGTCGCCTACACTCATCCGCTGGTCGACGTCCATCAGACCAAGCATGTCGTGGGGGCCGCGGCGTATGCCGCCCTGGCCCTCGAACTCGATCGCGGCGGCGATCGAGAGGTTGGCGATGCCATGGTTCGGTGGGCGCTGGAGCGCGCCCCCGCCGAGGCGCGGGAAGTCCTCGGACACATGCCGCCGCGGGCCGACGGCAGGAGCAGGCTGGAAAGGCTGTGCTTCGCGCTCGATAGCGGCCTCCGTACCGGAGCGGAGCCGCACCCACCGGCCTGACGCCGGCCTGGTCGATTCCCGCTTTCCGGGACGGTCTGTCGGATTGCGGGACCCGGACGTACCATTCCGTATCGGTCCGACGTGTCGTCACGCCAGGTTCACCGACGAATCGCCGGGTCCGGCGCCGCCCGCTTGATGCGATGACGGCGCCGGCTTCGATGTCCACTCACAGATCGGGATGGAGTAAACCGATGTCACCGACTCAGGTGCTGTTCCGCGGCGCGCGGGTGTTCGACGGCCATTCCCCCGACCTCCGCGCCGCCGACGTGCTGGTGCGGGACGGCACGATCGCGGAGGTGGCGCCGAACCTCGCGGTCGAGGACGCTGACATCGTGGACTGCGGCGGGCGGGTCCTGATGCCGGGCATGATCGACGCGCACGTCCACGTCTACGCGACGAGCCTCAACGTCACCCAGGTCGTGACCACCCCGGCCACGTACCGGGCCTTGTACGCCTCGGTATTCCTCCGCCACATGCTGAGCTGTGGCTTCACGACGGTTCGCGACACGGGCGGCGCGGACGTCGGCCTCTACCGCGGGCTGGCCGAGGGGCTGATCGACGGCCCCCGGCTTTACTACGGCGGACGGGTCATGTCGCAGACCGGGGGGCACGGCGACTTCCGCCCGCACGATCACGACGGCTGGGCCGAGTGCTGTGCCTGTCCGGGCGCTACCCACATCGACTTCTTTGCAGCCGTGGTCGACGGTCCCGACGCCATGCGCCGGGCCGTCCGCGAGGAGCTCCGCCGGGGCGCGCACCACATCAAGATCATGGGCTCGGGCGGGGTGGCCTCGCCCAACGACCCGCTCGACCGCTGCCAGTTCAACGACGAGGAGATCCGGACGGCGGTGGAGGAGTGCGAGCGCCACGGGTCGTACGTCCTGGCGCACTGCCATCCGACCATCGCGATCCGGCGCTGCGTCGAGCTCGGCGTCCGGTGCATCGAGCACGGGACGATCATCGACGAGCCGACCGCGGCCTTCGTGGCGGAGCGCGGCGCCTACATCGTGCCCACGATGTCGGTGATCTTCGCGCTCCTCGAGGACGGTCCCAAGCTCGGGCTCCCGCCGGTGTCCTACCAGAAGCTGCTCCAGGTCTCGGGTCATGCCCTGGAGGGGCTCAGGATCATGCAGCAGGCAGGCGTCAGGATGGGCTTCGGTACCGACCTCCTCGGCGGGCATCACCGGCGCCACGGCACCGAGTTCTCGATCCGGGCCAAGGTCCTGACCCCGCTCGAGATCCTCCGGTCCGCCTGCACCGTCAACGCCGAGATCCTCAACGAAACCGGAAAACTCGGCTGCATCAGGCCGGGAGCCCACGCCGACGTGCTGGTCGTGGACGGCAACCCGCTCGAGGACATCCACATCCTGGCGGCCGACGGCGACCGGCTGCCGGTGATCATGAAGGCCGGCCAGTTCAGCAAGCGCGCCATCTGAGACGGACCATGTCCGACGCGCGATGGAACACCGACCCGAGGTTCGAGAACGCTCCGTGATCGCTCCGACTGGCTGGACCCTCCGAGGCTCCGACGCATTCGAAGTCGACTCCAGGGCCGTCGGCGACCGGTTCGCCGTCGGGGTCTGGCAGCCCGACAAGCAGTTCCTCGCGGCCCTGGGGCGCACGCCAGCCGGCGGGGAGCTCCAGTTGGTCTACGTGCTCGACGGCTCGTGGGCCCTCAACGTCGCCGCGGGCTTCTGCCTCCTCCAGCTGGCCGACCTGGTGAAGCCCGGATTCCCCCCGCTCCTCCTCGTCGGGATCGACTACCCCGAGGGCCGGGTGAACTCCCGGAGCCGCGACTACACCATGGCTGATTCCGTCGCGGACCACCCAATCCTGAACCAGTACGCGGCCGATCCCCGCACCCGCCCCGGCGGCGCCGACCGGTTCCTCGAGTTCCTCGAGACCGAACTCGACCCGTTGATCCGGTCGCGCTACCCGGTCAAGGGACCGACGGCCGGCATCGTCGGCGATTCGTTCGGCGGCACGTTCGCGTTCTACGCCTTTCTCAGGCAATCCCGGCTGTTCGACCGCTACTGGCTCGGGAGCCCCGGTCTCTTCACCACCGGGACCGACTACCTTGCGCGGTTGGACGAGATGCTGGCCGGCCCGCTCGCGCATGACACCTCGATGTTCCTGAGCTTCGGCGAGCTCGAGGCCACCGGTGGCGTTCCGTTCTACCGGGACATGGGCCGGAATTTTCTTCGGTTGGCCGAAATCCTGGCCCGGCGGGCGCACCCTCAACTCACCTACCGCGCCAAGCTCTATCCGAACCACACGCACACCACCATCGTCGGCCCGGCGCTCAACGACGCGCTTCTCTACCTCTACGGGCCGCACTTCCCGGGCTGATGTCGCGCCCGCGCTGGGCGGTCGCTATGCCGGCGTCATTCCCAGCTCGCGCATCACGAAGCTGAGCCACTCCGCCGCCTGGAGCTCGCCCGTCTCGCCCATTGCGCCGTGACCGGTGGCGCGCCAGACCCGGAGCCGGATCGACCGGCCCGACGTGCTGGCCTCGTGGAGCCGGGCGGTGAACTTCCGCCCCTGGAACGGCATGCAGCCCAGATCCTTCTCGCCGAAGACCGAGAACACCGCCGGATAGGCGACCCCGTCGCGGATGGAGTGGTATGGCGAGTAGCTGTACAGCACCCGCGACATGGCGGGATGCTTCGGATCGCCGTAGTCCTCGTAGAAGATGGCCCGCACCGGCTCGAGTTCCGGCCCGCCAACGATCGGCTCCATCTGGTCGAAGATCGGCACCACCGGCACCACCACTCGCCAGAGATCCGGCCGATGCGCGATCGCGACCCCGGCCAGGAGCCCCCCGTTGCTGGCGCCGGTCATGCCGAGCAGGTCGGACGTGGTCAGGCCGTCGGCGATGAGCTGCTCCGCGACGGCGAAGAGATCGAGGAACACGTTCCACTTGCAGGCCAGCCGGCCCGCCTCGTGCCAGTGCTTCCCGTACTCCGCGCCGCCCCGGAGGTTGGCGTGGACGTAGACCCCGCCCGCCTCGATGAACGGCGCGATGTGATTCAGGAACGACGGCATCAGCGCGACGTTGAACCCGCCGTAGCCCGTCACCAGCGTGGGGCGTGGCCGGTCGAGGGCCACGTCGGCTCGGTGGACCACGAAGTACGGCACCTGGGTGCCGTCGAGGCTCTTCGCGAACCGCTGCCCCACCGTGATCCCCTTGAGCTCGGCGCCAGGAGCCCGCACCAGGGTCAACCGGTCGGTCGCCGGGTCGTAGAGCCAGGTCCCGCTCGAGCGAGTGAAGGTCTGGTAGTCGATGACCAGCACCTCGGTCGTATCGAACCGGCGCTGGATGTAGGTGATCATGCTGCTGCCCGGCCCCTCGAGCGGCACGGTTCGCCGATCGCTCCCGTCGAGCGCCATCGTCCGGAACCGGGCCGAGCAGTGGTGCACCTCGCCCACGACGACGCGATCGCCGAGGATCCGGACCGCGCGGAGCACCGACTCGCTCTGCGGCAGGATCTCGCGCCAGGTGGCGGCGTCGGTCGAGGTGGCGGCGGGGATGGCGACGACGCGGCCCCGTGGCACATCGTCCGAGTGGACCCGCGCCACCCAGGTGTCGTTGCCGAGCCACGCGCCCTGGCACTCGCCCTCGTGGCCGCTCGGCAGGAACCGGCGCCAGGTGCCGGTGGCCGGCTCACCGATCACGTAGGCGATCCGCTCGTGCGGGCCGGCCAGCAGGATCACCCGGCTGCCATCGGGAGACACCTCGGGCGTGAGGCCGGAGACGTTCGCGGGAATGTCGGTGAACTCGAAGGTGACGGTCGGACGGTCGGGCGTCCCGGGCTTGATCGGCACGAACACCAGCGTGTGGCGGTTCTGCCCGTCGCGCTCGCCGAGGTAGAAGCCGCTCGCGTCGGGCAGCCAGCCGGGCCGGGCGCCGGTGTACGCCACGCACGGCCGGGTCGCCAGCACCCGGCCGGTAGCGCACTCGACGATGTACCAGGTGCCGACCATCGCGCCGCCGGAGATGACCGCCAGCGCCACCAGCTCGCCGTCGGGCGACGGCTCATACCAGATGACCATCCCGGTCGGCGCCTGCTCGGCCGGAAGGAGGTCGGTCATCTCGACCACGGCACGGCGCGGGCCGTCCACCGTGTCGGACACGAGCACCGTCATGGCCGGGCTCTTTGCCGTCGAACCGGTCCAGAACCACCGCCCCCCGAGCCGCCGCGGCGGTCCCTCCATCATCGACCCGGCGCTCTTCGCCACCTCCCCGATCCGGGCACGCACCCGGGCAAACCCCGGCCAGCTCCGGGCATCCTGCTCCGCCAGCGCGTCCTGGGCCCATTGCCAGGCGAGCGATTCCTCGCTTGCATCCTGCAGGTTGGCGAACGGGTCCTCGAACCGGACGGCGCCGATCGTCTTGACGGCGGGACGGCGGGGGGCGCGGGGCCCGTGATCCTGGGTGGCCATGGACGATCCCATCGGGTGCGGTGGCCTGCGGGTAACAGCGGATATGCTTAACAGAGATTAATGTTAATTTTGGCGGGGGGCAAGCCGAATGACGCGACGACGGAACGCGGTATCCGACGAGGCCGTGATGGCGGCCGTGGCCGAGGCGCTCGGGCAGGAAGGTCCGGGGGTCACCCTCGCCACCATGGCCCGGCACGCCGGGCTCTCGGCTCCGCGGCTGATTCAGCGCCACGGAGGACGGGATCAGCTGATCCTCGCGGCCTTCAAGTGGTCGGCCGCCCGTCAGTTCGAGTCGTTCCGCCGGGCGGCGGCGGCCGAGCGGCCGCTCAAGGCCCTCTTCGTGATCCTCGGTCTCGGCGAGCGCAAGATCTCGGCCCGGGACCTCCGGATGGGCGCGCAGTGGGTGGTCTTCGAGGGGGCCAGCCCCATCATGCGCAGCTTCAACCGGCCCTATCAGACCCGGCTTCGATCCGGCCTCGCCAAAGTGTTCCAGGCGGCGGTCCGGTCGGGGGAGCTTCCGCCCCACGACAGTGCCCTCGTGGCCGAACGGCTCCTGGTCCACCTGTATGGGATGGCGATCTACTACTCGTTCATCGACGACGTGGCCGGCTACCGCCGCGAGCTGCGACGGACCATCGATTGGCTGATCTCGTCGCCGGCGACCGCGGAGCGAGCGCGTGTTTCCCGGCGGTGACGGGCGGAGTAGGGTCTCTCCGCTCCGGGGCCCGGATTCAGCCGGTCACGACGCGGCCGAGAAACTCGCGCAGGATCGGAATGACCACGTCGGGCCGGGCGGCGCCATTCGGCCCGACATGAGTCATCCCGTCGAGCAGCTGGACCTCCCACCCGAAGCCTTCCAGTTCCGCCCGGGTGTCGATCACGGTCTG
>JAEUJH010000955.1 GCA_016794825.1 Gemmatimonadota bacterium | reverse complement strand
CTGGGAACTGACCGACACGAATTCGCCCGCGGCCATCGAGAAGGCGCCCGCCGTCAGGCCCGCGACGGCGGACACGAACACGCTGTTCCCGCCGGGATCGGCGGCGGCCACCCCGACGACGAGGCTGCTGGTCGAGATCAGCCCGTCGTTGGCCCCGAGGACGGCGGCCCGGAGCCAACCCACGCCCGACATGCGGTGTCGTTCAGGATGCCGCATCCGCTCCTCGGGCTCGGAGCTGGGCCAGGCGTTCGGCGGCGGCGGGATCGGCCAGCAGACCGACCAGCGTTTCGGTCTCCTCGGTCATGGCCCGTTCGAGTTCGTCGCGGTGCACCGAGGTGATCGCCCGCTTGATGCCTCGCAGCGCCGCGGGCGGAAGGGCCGCCAGTCGGTCGGCGAGCGCGTTGGCTTCGGCCATCAGCCGATCGCCGGGAACGACGGCGTGAGCGAGGCCCATCTCGAGCAACGCTTGGGCCGACTGCTTTTCGCCGAGGAAGAACAGGCCGCGGGCGCGTTGCCACCCGACCAGCCGGGGCAGGAGCGCGGTGGTTCCACCGGTGACGCCGAGACCCAGGGAAACCTCGGGCAGGAACGCCTGGGCGTGCGTGGCCCAGATCGAGAGGTCGCAGTTCATGACCCACTCGAATCCGCCCCCGACGGCCCATCCGTTGACCGCCGCGACGACCGGCTTGTCCTGGAACATGATCAGGCGGGTTACCGCCTGAATCTGCTCGACCAGACGGCGAGCCTCGGCGCGGCCGGTGGGGAACTCTTCCTTGAGGTCATCGCCGGCGCAGAAGGCTCGCTGGCCCGAGCCGGTGAGAATCACGACTCTTACCTCGGGATCCTGGACCGCCTGACCGAGGGCGGCGATGAGGTCGGCGGCGAGCGCCGGCGAAATCGCGTTGAGCCGTTCGGGACGGTCGAGGGTGACGGTGGCGACGGCGTCGCGCCGGCCGAGCTGTACGGTGGTCATGGCGGTCCAGGTGAGGGGCGTCCTTCGACCCAGACCCAATGTAGTGGCGCCGGTGGGTTACTGGAGGAGGTGCTCCGGACCGTAGGGCGCCGGTTCGGTGATCTCGCCGCCGGCCACGCGCTGCCGCACGCCGTTCCAGAACTCGGCCGTGAAGAGGTCGCGGTGGTGCTCCCGGAAGGTCCGGTGGAGCGGCTCCGGGAACCGGATGAAGCGCTCGAACTCCTCGGGAAACACGTCGCTCTCGCGGACGCTGAACCACGGTTCGGCGGCCAGTTCGTCCTCGTAGGAGGTCGACTCGGGAATGACCCGGAAGGTGCAGTCCGTCAGGGCGCAGATCTCGTCGTAGTCGTAGAAGACGACCCGCCCGTGCCGGGTGACGCCGAAGTTCTTGGCCAGCATGTCGCCCGGGAAGACGTTGATGGCGGCCAGTTCCTTGATGGCCCGACCGAAGTCGATGACGGCGGCCCGCGCCAGATCGAGCGACGCGGAACGGAGAAAGACGTCGAGCGGGATCATCCGGCGCTCGGTGTAGAGATGCCGGAAGACCCAGCGGTCGCCGGCGTCACGGATCGAGTCCCGGGCGTGGGCTTCGAGTTCGGCGGCCACCGACGCCTCGAAGGCGCGCTTGGGCAGGGCCAGGCCCTCGAATTCCTGGGTGTCGGCCAGGCGGCCGCCGTGCTCCTGGTGAAAGACGAACCGGTACTTGGCCAGCACCTCGCGCCGGCTGACCTGCTTGGGCGGGGCCGATCGATCCCGGATCACCTTGAACACGGCGTTCATCGGCTTGAGCAGGAACGCGAGCATCACCATCCCGGGAATGCCCTCGATCGGTTCGAACCGGGCGTCGGGGCTGCCCAGGGTGCGGTGGAGGTCCTGGTAGAATTCCCGTTTCCCGTGGCGGTGGTATCCGATGACCGTGTAGAGTTCGTCGACCCGCTTGGCCGGCAGCAGGGAGTGGAGGAATCCGACGGCCGCGCGGGGCTCCTCGAGGTCCACCTGGAAGTAGCTCCGGGTAAAGCCGAAGACGATGCTGGCGTCGTCCGCCTCGGTGAGGAGCGCCTCGAGGTGGAGGCCGGGGTCGCCGGGGACGGCGACGGCGACGATCGGGGTCGAAAGCGCCGCGGTATCGAGGCGGCCCACCAGGAACGCGCGACGGTTCCGGATGAACGGCATCGGGAGCCAGGTCAGTCGGCCTCCGGTGTCGAGACCCGGCACGGTGGCTCGAAGGCGGGCGGCCATTCGGTTGGCGTCGACCCCGGCGTTGCTCCACCGTCGAAGGCCCGACCCGTCGAGGACCGTCCGGAGCACGCCGACCAACTCGTCGAGCCCGGCAAAGTCGGCGACGCGAGTGGCCCGATCGGTGGGCAACCGGGGCGGCGCCAGATCGAGGAATTCGGTGGCTTCGTCGACGCCGACCGAGCCGTTGAACCGGCGGATCGCGGAGTTGTAGAACGTTTCGGCGATTTCGCGGTCGGGGGCAGTGTCGATCAGTCCGAGATAGCGGCGGCGGACCGCGGGGACCGGGATCGGCTGCCAGAGCGACAACCGGCCGAGGCGGACGACCAGTTCGGAAATGCTGGCCGGATAGAGCAGCAGCCGGGCCTCGGTGTCGGCGTGGAGGCCGGCCCAGTCCCGCGCTCCGAACCGGCCGATGGCGCTCCGGGTCAGGCGGCGAAACGTCGCCCGATACTCCTCCCAGGCCTGGATGAGGAGATCGGTCGCGAGGCGCGAGACCGGATTGGTATCGATGCGAGGCTCCCCGTGCTGGCCGCGGGGAACCTGCCAGTGACGGACCGGGCCTGTCAAGCAATCATGAGGGAGATCCATGATCGTCATCGCGATCGTTGCGTGGGTGGTGGGGGTCGGTGCGGTCGGGGTGTTGCTCACCCGGCGCGGCCCCTGGTACGAAGGCCTCCGAAAGCCCGCGTGGCAGCCGCCGGATTGGCTCTTCGGCCCGGTGTGGACCGCGATCTACCTGGCCGCGGCGTGGGCGTGGTGGCAGGCATGGGGCCCGGCCGCCGCCCGGCCCGGATCGCAAATGGGGATCGTCGTCGCGTTCCTGGTCAACGGGCTGCTGAATCTCGGCTGGAGCTACCTCTTCTTCTGGCGCCGGCGTCCCGACTGGGCGCTTCTCGAGGTGCGCCTGCTGCTGGTGTCGATCGTCATGCTGATCGCGGTGATCGCGCCGGTGGATCGAGCGGCCGCGTGGTTGATCGTGCCGTACCTCGTCTGGGTCGGTTTCGCGTCGATTCTCAACGCCGCGCTGGTTCGTCTCAACGGGCCGTTTGGTACGCGGTAACGGGGCGCTGTCTCACGGCCCGTTCACGGCCGCCTCATCGGGAAAGGCCGAGCATAGAGGGTGATGACGACGGGAACCGGGGTCCGGTGGCTCGCGTTCGCGGGTCTGGTTGCCGCCACGCCGGTGGTCGGCATACGGCCGTATGTCAGGTCGGCGGGTGGTCCCGACACGGTGGGATTCGAGCGGACGATCCGCGAGGTCCTGGCGGCCGGGCGCCATTCGGCAATGCGGTGGCCGGCCATCGGCGACGCTGCGGCCGTGGTCGAGTCGCTGGCCGGATCGAACGGATGGCGGTTCCGGTGGACCCGGGCGGGCAAGCCGACCCCCGCGGCGGAGGCGGCGCTGCAGGCCCTCCGTCGAGCCGGCGAGTGGGGGCTCGAGCCGGCTGACTACGACGCCGACTCCCTGGTCCTCTGGGGCGAACGACTGCGGCGGAGCGGCGACGCCGACGGGCGGGCCTTGGCGCTGTTCGAGACGGCGCTGTCGGTAGACGTGGCCAGACTGGTGGCCGCTCTCGCCTCGGGACGACCGCCGAATGCGGCGATCGCTCCCGGGCCTCGACCCGGCGTCACCCCGACGAGTCGGGGCCCGGCCCCTCCGCTTCCACTCGCGCGCCTTGTCGACTCGGTGAGCCGGGCGCCGCTTCCGGCGGCGTGGTTCGATCAACTCGCCGCGCCGACCGACGACGATCGCGCCCTGCTCGGGTTTCTCCGCCGCTACCGCCAGCTCGCGGCCGACTCGACGGTCGAACCGCCCGAGTTCGGCGGCCGGGTTTTGAAGCCGGGCGGCTCCGATCCCGCCGTCGGGGCGCTGCGTCGGTTCCTCGTGGCGGTCGGCGATCTCGAGCCGGCCGCGGCTGCATCGGCGACGGCTGCGTCGGAGTACGGCGACGATCTGGTTGCCGGCGTTCGTCGGTTCCAGGCGCGCCACGGGCTCGACGTCGACGGCGTCGTTGGCCGCGCCACGGCCGCCGCGCTGGGGCGCCCGTTGTCGGATCGAGTTCGCCAGATCGAGTTGGCGCTCGAGCGGCGGCGGTGGCTGCCGAGGCCGCTGCCACGGCCGGCCATCGTCGTCAACGTGCCGGCGTTCGGCCTCGTGGCCATCGATTCGAGCGGCGAACGGCTCTCGATGGCGGTCGTTGCCGGCCAGGCGCGGGAGCACGAGACCCCGACCATGTCGGCGTGGCTTTCCCGGGTGGCGTTCCAGCCATGGTGGGAGGTGCCGACTTCGATCATGAAGGCCGAGATCCGACCGAAGGCGCTGCGTGATTCGACGTACCTGGCGCGCGAAGGGATGGAGTTGTGGCTCGGCGACGAAGTGGTGCCGGCCACCCGCCAGTTTGTCAGGCGAATTGGGCAGGATGTGCGAGTCCGGCAGCGTCCCGGCCCTCGCAACGCGCTCGGACGCGTGAAGTTCCTCTTACCCAATCGGCACTCCGTCTTCCTTCACGATACCCCGGCCCGCGGGTTGTTTGCCCGGTCACGCCGGGACTTCAGTCATGGGTGCATTCGGGTGGCGGAGCCGGGGCAACTGGCGTGGTTCGTGCTTCGAGACCAAGTCGGGTGGACGGCCGACCGGGTGACGGAGGCGATGGCGGGTGAAGAGACCTTCGAGGTCGAACTCCCGCGGCCGATTCCGGTGTTCGTGGTCTACCAACCCGTGACCGTCGGGGCCGGCGGCTCGATCCACTTCGCGCCCGACATTTACGATCTCGATCGGAGGCTCGACATGGTGCTCCGCGCCGGATATCCCTATCGGACCTCGCTGCCGTGAGGCCGCGCGCCGTGGGTCGCGGTGGCGCGGCCCTGACGCTCGGACTCCTGGCGGCGACCGGGCTCTCCCCGACGGGTCCGAAATCGCCTAACGCCTCCGCCCGGTCCGATTCCCTGATCGTCGATTCGGAACTCCTGGGTCGGAGCGGCAATCTCCGCTTCCTGCTGGCGCACCCGGCGCGGACCCTCGCCGGGGCGTTGCGCCAGTTGGTCCCGGCCGGACTGGCGGGGCGTCCCGGGGTCCACCCGCTGGTGGCCACCGCGCCCGACGGCGATTCGGTGGTGCTGGTGACGCTGCTCCCCTTCGATCGAAAGACGGGCGACCGCCTGGGCGAGTATCGGATCGGGTCGTGGCCGGCGGAGCGGACCGCGGCGTCGGCGACGGCGGGCACCCCGAAACGGCCGCTTCCGGCCGGGTTCATCGAAGTCACCCCCGCCAATCGGGGCATCCGGGTCTCGAAGCTGTTCCGATTCGAGGACTTCCTCACCCACGACCAGCGGGCCATCTGGCCCAAGTACCTGCTCCTCGACCCGCGCCTGGTGGACAAGCTCGAGCTGATCGGCCAGCGCCTGGCCCAGTCAGGACGCAGCAACTCGCTACGGGTGATGTCCGGCTTCCGAACACCACAGTACAACGCGCTGGGGGTCGGTCCGCGCGGCGGACGGGCGCGGGACAGCCGCCACATGTACGGCGACGCCGCGGACGTCTACGTGGACGCGGACGGAAACGGCGTGATGGACGATCTCGATGGCGACGGACGGGTCACGATCGCGGACGGTCGCTACCTGCTCGGCGTGGCCGAAGCCGTCGAGCGCGAGCATCCGGAATTGGTCGGGGGGCTGTCCGCGTATCGGGCCAATCGGGTGCATGGCCCGTTCCTCCACGTCGACGCGCGGGGGGTCAGGGCCCGCTGGTAGGCTCAGGTCTCGAGGTGCTCGACCAGGGCGCCGGTGGTCTGACGGAGGAGCTGGGCAATGACGGTCGCGATCGCGAGCGTCACCTCGAAGGCGAGCGCCGGATGGTTGGCGCCGAGTCGGTGGAATTCGTGCTTCGTCAGGACCAGCAGGTCGGTCGGTTCGGCCGCGATGGCCGTGGCGCTCCGAGCGGCGCCGTCGAGGAGGGACATCTCGCCGACCAGTCGACCCCGCGGCACGCGGGCCACGACCCGGTCCTGGTCGGCGAGGTCCTGCTTGTGGATCTCGAGCCCGCCTGACAGGACCACGGCCATGAAGGCGTCGTGGTCACCCTCCTTGAACAGAATCCGTCCGGCGTCGAGTCGATAGCACCGGAGGTGGACCGCGAGTGACTGAATTTGCTGCCAGGTGAACCGGCGGGCCCAGTCGGTTTCGTCGAGCAGTTCGGCTCGTTCCTCAGGGCCGGATGGCACCAGCGTGGCCCCACGGGTGACCAGGGTCTCGTGAGCGGTCGGGTCCGGGGGGATCACGTGGCTCGCCATACATCCGGAGAGTATCGGCCGTCCGGGGCGGTTGCTGAGGCGGATCAGGGGTTGTCGCCCACCGCCCGTCCGACCTCGATGGTCCGGCCGTCCTTGCGGGGAAACCGTGCGAAGGTCTCCACGATCCGGGCCAGATCGGCCTTGGCGTCGGCGGTCGTCTCGACCGGAGGCAGGAT
>JAEUJH010000952.1 GCA_016794825.1 Gemmatimonadota bacterium | reverse complement strand
ACCGGCCAGCGCCGTCGCCAGGTTGACGAGATCCTGCGCGGGTCCGTCGAAGAACTGGAGCAGATTCAGCCGGAGCCGCATCGGAATGAGGGTCGGCTCGCCCGGCGGAATCACCACCGCCGTGTCGACCACGCCCGAGATCGTCTCCTTCTGGTCGAGGTAGAGCGACCAGGCCAGCCGGACCATGCGAGCCGTGACCTTGTTCTCGGCCGGATTCTCGGCGCGGACCCCGAGCTGGAACTCGAGGGGGAGGTCCTTCCGGGCCACGGCCACGGTGATCTTCCCAATGTCGAGCACGGAGAGTTTGGAGTAATCGGTGATCCGACTCAGGTCGACGCCGGCCAGGCGCCCCTGCTGGACCCCGACCAGCGAGAAGGCCACCTGCCGGAGCGCGGCGAGCTGCTGCAGGCTGGTGCACGCGACGAGGGTCGCAACTCCGGCCAGGGCTAATCCGTAACGCAGTCTGGACATGAACGCTGGATCGCGGTGGGAGGGAGTCCAAAGCTAGTCGGACTGCCCGAACCTCCCCAACCGCTTCCAACCCTTGGGCTGCGCGAGGGCGACCTCGCGGTTAGGATTCTCCCGTGACCGAACCCACCGACCGCTCAGTCCCCTCGTGATCGAGGGCATCCTCGACCTCGCCGGCCGCAATGGCGGATTCCTCCGCCGCCGGGAAAACGCCTATCAGCCGGACCAGCGAGACCTTGCCGTCCCGGCCAATCTGATCAGCCAGTTCCGGCTTCGCCCGGGCGACGAGATCGTCGCCGAGCCGAAACCCGGCGGCCGCCCGACCATCGGCCGGATCACCTCGGTCAACGGCCGCCCGCTGGAAGCCATGCGCGACCGGCCCGAGTACGACCGGCTCACGGCCATCCACCCGAACGAGGCGCTCCGGCTCGAATGTCCCCTGGTCCGCCGGGGCCAGCCGGACGCGACCAACCGGGTCATCGACCTGCTCTGCCCGTTCGGCAAGGGACAGCGGGCCCTGATCGTGGCCCCCGCCAAGGCCGGCAAGACCATGGTGCTCCAGGCCATCGCCGAGGGCATTACGGTCAACCACCCGGAAGTCCGCCTCTACATCCTCCTCGTCGACGAGCGACCGGAAGAGGTCTTCGAGATCGAGGCGGCCGGATTCGGCGAGGTCATCGCCTCCACGTTCGACCACCCGCCGGCCCGGCATGTCGCCTGCGCCGAGTTGTTGCTGGAACGAGCCCGCCGGCGGGTGGAACTGGGCGAGGACGTGGTGCTGATCGTCGATTCGCTGACCCGGCTGGCCCGGGCCTACAACGCGGTCGTCAAAGGGAGCGGGCGCACCCTCTCGGGAGGCGTCGGGGCCGAGTCGCTCGAGCGGCCCAAACGGTTCTTCGGCAGCGCCCGGAAGGTCGACCCGCGGGCCGGCGGCGGTTCGCTCACCATCATCGCCACCGCCCTGATCGACACGGGCAGCAAGATGGACCAGCTGATCTACGAGGAGTTCAAGGGGACGGGCAACAGCGAGCTGGTGCTCAACCGGGAACTGGCGGATCGGCGGATCTTTCCCGCCATCGACCTGGTGGCCAGCGGCACTCGCAAGGAGGAGTTGCTCCTCTCGCCCGAAGGGCTGGCGGCGGCGCAGCAGCTCCGGCGCCAGATCGACCGGATGCCGCCCGCCTCCGCCATGGAAATCGTCCTCGGTCTGATGCGCCGGCACTCGGACAACAAGTCGCTGGCGCAGTCGGTTCGGATCCCCTCGAGCCGCTAGGTCACGGGATCGGCTTGGCCGCCGGGGTCGAGTCGGTCACCGTGGCCAGCAGTTCCTTCCATTCGAACCACTGCGGCTTGCCCCGGATCCACTTCTCGAACCAGGCAAACTCGGCCACGGCCTTCACCAGCTGATTGCGCGGCTCCGTAATGCCGTGGGTGTTGCCCGGATAGACGAAGTACTCGGTCGGCACGCCGAGCTTCTTGAGCGCCATGTGGAGTTCGTCGGACTGCGGCCGCGGCACCCGCGGATCGCCGTCGACGACGTGGATCAGGGTCGGGGTCTTGGCGTTCTTGATGTACTTGAGGGGCGACACCTTCCAGTAGGCCTCGAAGTCGTCGTACGGCAACGCGCCCCCCATGTACCACTGCCGATTGCGCTGGATGTCGCTCTGGGCGTACATCGAGATCCAGTTCATCGTGCCCGCGCCGCTCGAGATGGCCTTGAACCGATCGGTGTGGGTCAGGATCCAGTTGGAGTAGTGGCC
>JAEUJH010000951.1 GCA_016794825.1 Gemmatimonadota bacterium | reverse complement strand
AGCCACCGCCTCCTTGCGATGTGGGCAGCCGACTGTGCGGAGCACGTGCTTCCGCTGTTTCAAGCCGAGCGCCGAAAGGATGATCGGGTGTGGCGGGCGATTCTGACGACACGGGCGTGGGCGGTGGGCGAGGCCACCGTTGGTGCAGCCCGCGCCGCAAGTGTTGCGGCCCACGCAGCCGCCCGGGCTGTGGGGCACCCGGCGGCCGAGGCAGCCGCGCGGGCCGCAGGGCACGCCGTCGGCACCGCCCACATGGCCGACCACGCGTTGACGGCGGCTGGATACGCCGTTCGGGCGGTTGTAGCGGCGGATCCCAGTGAGGATGCTGCGGATCGGGAGCGAACCTGGCAACAGGAATGCGCCCCGGATCGCGTTCGTTCGCTCACGAGCCAGGCGCGCCACATCGAGTGATGCGTGTCCGTCGGTCGAGGGCCGGCGCTTGATTTAGGGCCTGCCCAACCCAACTGTGAACTGGACGGGCGCTCGAGGCTCCGGTTGCCGAGCCGCGACCGCGCCCCAATGTTGGTTGGAGGACGGCGCGGCCGCTCAAATGGCAGCCCGATGGCAGGTGGCTAGTTCTTCCTCATACGGCGCGTTGACGGTGCGGGCGGCATGACAAGGACGTGCAGCTGACGAGGGCACTCTGTTGGCGGCTCCGCCGCAAGCGCCCTGGCAGCTGAAATCGAATCCGTTGGGCCGCTCCGTCTGAAAGGGTCACGTGAGCACAGATCGCAGGGCCTGGATCGGAGCTATGCTCGGGCTCGCGAACCCGGGCGCTGGCCACCTCTACGCCGGGAGACTCCGCCCGGCAGCGGCGCTCATGATAGCCGCCCCGGCCCTGCTGTCGCCGCTCGCCGTTACAGCTGCTATCCATCTCCCGCGTCCCATGAACGTTGTTGTCTCATGGGGCGCAGTTGGGGCCGTACTCGTCGTCGGAGCTGTCGGCGGCGCACTCGCGGCCCACCGGGCACCAAGGCCTTTCCAGTTGCAGCGACACAATCGCTGGTGGGTGTACGTCGGGTTGGTCCTGACCAACTTCTTCGTCGTGAGCCCGCTTGCTCGATCGTTCGCCCGACGCAACATCGCCGAGGCGTTCAGGATCCCATCCGCTGCGATGGCTCCAACGATCCTTGCCGGTGACTACGTCTACGTCGATCGGAACACGAAGGCGCCATCGCCCGGCGAAATCGTCGCATTTCGGTCGGTCGATGAACCCGGCTTGACCGTCCTCAAGCGGGCCGTCGCGGTCGGCGGGGACACGGTCGAAATGACGGACGGGCGGTTGCGGCGGAACGGCCGGCTCATCGCGGAGCCGTACGCAGTCGCGACCGACCCAACGGCCGAGGCGGACCCGGCCACCATCCTGCGAATGCGCGCGTGGCAGGGACCACTGTTGATTCGGGACACGGCCGGTTACCGTCCCCGCTTGCGGACCTGGGGCCCCCTGGAGCTGCCGCAAGGGACCTTCTTCGACCTTGGCGACAACCGGGATGCCTCCTATGACAGCCGGTACTACGGCCCCGTCCCCGCGGTGAACGTCGTCGGCCGGCTGCGGGCTGTGTATTACAGTTATGAGCCCGAGAGCTACAGGCCGCTGCCGTTCCTTTCGAGTGTCCGGTGGAGCCGCCTTGGTTTGCTGCCCCGCTGAGTCGACCGCTGGCTACTTGGACGGCCCAACACACGTTTGGCGGGCAGATGGCCGCCGAGGGCTCTGGTTCGCCATGTCGCGGCCGCGCCCCAGTGCTGGATGGATGACGGCGCGGCCGCTTGGCTCCGTGTGGCGGCCGCAGCTGACAACCACTCCGTTGGGCAACGACCCACGTTACCTCAGGACCAGCCAATGACTGCTTCCCGGGACCACGCCGTCTCTTGGACCCGTCGCGAGGTGCTCCGCACCGGCGTCGTCACCGCCGGTGCCGTCGCGTTGGGCGGCTGCGCCCACGTCGGCGCTCCGCCCGCGTCGCCGTCGACGGAACCGGCCGGCGATCTCGATGCGCTCGCCCGACGGGTCCGGGGGCGGTTCCTCCGTGACGGCTCGCCGCTGTACGACGACGCGCGGAAGGTGTGGAACCTCGCCTACGATCGTCGCCCACTGGCCATGGTGCGCTGCGCCGACGTGGACGACGTGCAGCGCTGCGTCGCGTTCGCCCGGCGCCACCGCATTCCCGTCGCGGTCCGCGGGGGCGGCCACAGCTATGCGGGCTTCGGCGTGGCCGATGGTGCGCTGCAGATCGATCTCGCCGCATTCAATACCGTCTCGGTGGATCGCGAGCGCCGCGTGGCGTCGGTCGGCGGCGGAACGCGCATCAAGGAACTGCTGGCCGTCATTCTTCCGCTGGGCCTGCACACCCCCATGGGCGCCTGCGGCGAAGTCGGCGTCGCGGGCCTCGCGCTCGCGGGCGGCGACACGTCGCCGAGAGGCCTGTTCGGCACGGCATGCGACAACGTGATCGGCGCACAACTCGTGACGCCCGACGGCGACGTGCGCGAACTCGGACCTGATCGGAACGGCGATCTGTTCTGGGCGATTCGCGGTGGCGGCGGCAACTTCGGCGTCGTCACGCGCCTGGATTTCCGACTGCATCCACTGCTGACCCAGCAGCGGGCCACGTTCGCCTTGGGATGGAATGACATCGCCGGCGCGCTGCGGATCTTCGGCGAACTCGTGCAGGACGTACCGGATGATGCGCGCGCGGGGTTCACGGTCGACAGGACCATGGGCGCGGTGGTCAGCTGCGGACACTACGGCGGTGCAGCAGCGGTGGCCGCCTTCATCGCGAAGTGGAAGAACGCGTACCGCAGCGTCCAGCCATCCATCGGCCCGTCGGTTCCGACGCCGCAGGGCGAGGTGTGGGCGGCGACGTCGCTCGCGGTGGACGGCGCGTTCCTGACGGACCTCACCGACGATCGCCTGGTGGACGTGCTCGCGCGCGCGGCCATCGCCGGGCGCGGCGTCGGCGCGATCCTCCTGGGCCTCTCGAACGGTGTGGCGGCGCGCATCGCGATGACCGACACTGCCTATCCGCTGCGAGGCAGAGGGCTGAGCAGCCTGCTGTCCGCCGAGTGGCATCGCCCCGAGGACCGCGCCCCTGCGGAGCGGTGGGTCGCGGAGCATGGCGCCGCGCTGCGTCCGTGGGCGCGCCGCGCGTACGTGAACTACCTTGGGCCTAGTACTCAGGAGCGCATCCGCGACGCGTACGGGGAGAACTATCCTCGGCTCGCGCGGATCAAGGCGGAGGTCGATCCGGCGAATCTGTTCCGATTCAATCAGAATGTGCTGCCCGAAGGCCGCAGCTAGCGCGCCGCGTCTACGGCGGGCGCGGCGCGACTTGCCGAGATGGCGCAGCGCGCGGTGTCAAACCTCGCGTGGGGCGGAGTACATGATGAAAGGGATGTCGCAGTGAGCAGGACGATATATGTCACGCTGCTGGTGTTGACACCAGCACAGCCGTGCTTCGCTCAGGCGGCAAAACCACTCGATCCGCGGCTTGGCGCGTTGATGGGGTTCGAGCGAGAGATCGACGTGGCGGCGGCGAGGTGACGTCGCGTTTCTGGATCGTGCCATCGAACGGGGACTTTCGGCTAGAGCTTCGTGACCGGGAGGACGCTGGTGAACGGGAACTGGCTGGCGCGGTACCTCGATACCAAGGCGGGGCGGCCGGCTCGCGGCCTCGTGGCGGCCGTGGTCATTGGTCTTGGGGTGACCCTTGGCCAAGCGTCGCGGGCTGCCGCGCAGCCCAGCCGGGGTCCGGTCAATGTGCTCCTGATCGCCGCCGACGACCTCGGTATCCAGTTGCCCGGCTACGGCGACTCGACCGCCGCGACCCCGAACCTCGATCGCCTGGCCGCGACCGGCGTCTTGTTCCGGACTGTCTACGCCGCCCAGGCCTCCTGCAGCCCCTCTCGCAGCAGCGTCTTCACCGGACTGTTCCCGCACCGCAACGGTCAGTACGGCTTGACCGACGCCGGGTTCTCGATTCACCCCCAGTTCGTTGAACGGATCCTGACCCGGGTGCTGAAGCGGGCCGGGTATCGGACCGGTCTCATCGGTAAGCTCCACGTAGCCCCCGATAGCGCGTTCGGTTTCGACTGGCGACCGTCCGTCGACACTCGCCGGGTCCGGGACGTTGCCGCGGAGGCCGATCGGTTCTTCCAGGCCGCCGATCCTCGGCCGTTCTTCCTGATGGTGAGCTTCAAGGATCCCCACGCCGCGGACGACGCCCGTCTGCGGCGGACCGACGGCTTCCCGATCCAGATCGACGGCCTTCCGACGACCCCGCTACAGCCGACTGACGCGATGGTCCTGCCCTTTCAGGGCATCGTCGCGCCGGCGCAGCGACGGCGGGTGGCGAACTACTACAATTCGATTCTCCGGGTGGACACCGGTGTCGGCTTGCTGCTCGAACGTTTGAACCGGCATGGAGGCGCCAACCACACCCTGGTCATCTTCATCGGCGACCACGGCCCTCCCTTCGTTCGAGCCAAGACCACCACCTACGAGGCCGGCGTCCGGATTCCGATGATCATCCGATGGCCCGAGGTCGGGCGCCCGGGTGTGAGCACCGCGCTGGCCTCGACGGTCGATATCTACCCCACGATCCTCGATGCCGCCGGCCTACCCCTCCCGGACGACCTGCACGGCCGTTCGCTGCGGTCCGTCCTCGCCGACCCCAACAGTGCCTGGCGAGAATACCTTCCGACCGAATTCCACCTTCACCATCCGGGCTCGGTCTTTCCAAGCCGCGCGATTCGGAACCAGCGTTACAAGCTGATCGTCAACCTCCTCAGCGGCCGCGCCGAGCCTACGCGGCGAATCGACGGGGATCGGGCCTACCGCGAGTCCAGGGCGGCGCGGTACCGGGGTACCCCCGTTCGCCATGCCTTCGACGTGTTTGCCGATCCGCCGGCAGTTGAGCTGTACGACCTGGAGCGCGACCCCGCCGAGTTTTTCAACTTGGCAGGCAGACCTGACTACCGGGCCGTGCAAGACGAATTGACCCGCGCCCTGACAACCTGGCGAGTGGAGACCGAGGATCCGTTCCTCGACTCGGCCTTCACCGATCGGTTCGCGAGTCGAAACCAGCCTCGGTCGAACCGGGGGATCATCGGGCTGGTGATCGCCGCGACCGCGGCGATGGCACTCGCCTGGGGGATTCGCCGGCACCGGCGGATCGGGAACCCGCCGGCGTCTGGGGCCCTGCCGCAGGATCTCGGGTGAAGGCACCTGAAAGCGGGCGCCGAACGAACGCCGCCTCGCCGAGATCGACGACCCTCGACCCGGCCCTGACACCGCGCCCCGGCCGCGACCCCGAGAAGAGCGACATAACAAGGGATTGGAGTCTGACATGACTACGATCCGTCGCCGGCGACGCTGCGCGCCCGCCAGCGCCATCATGCACGAGATCTTTCGCTACTGGAACGGCTGGCGGCTCAGGGGCCCGGACTACCCGAGCTCACAGTCGTTCCAGGAAGGAATCAACGAGTACATGGCCAACCTGGCGCTTGCTTCCTCGGGCATGAGCGACCCTGATGAGTTCTACGGCTAGCTGTCCACGCATGTCACCAACTACCGTCGGCTGGTCACGCCCCTTGACGCCCCAGGCACTCACGAGGGTCCACCGCTTTACAGCGGTGGTGCCCTGGTCGCGGTCATTTGGGATGCGACGATCCGTGAACGGAGCCGCGGAGAGCGAGGCCTGGGTGACCTGCTGCGCGCGCTGCTTCAACAGCTAGCCAGGTTTTGCGCCCGGACGGCCGCCCGGGGCGACGGGTTTGCCAAGCTCGAATCGGTGCCCCCTCACCGCGGGCCGGTTCGGCGGGTATGTTACCGCGGTCAGTCGGCGCTCTTGGCTCCCCCGTTACCCTGAGACCCCCATGCGTCTGCGTGCGTCGCTCGTCGCCGTTTGCGTCCTGCTGTCCGCCGAGTTCGGTTCGACCGGCCTCGCCGCCCAGTCCGGAGGGGCCGGGAAGGCCGTGCTGGTCACCGGTGCCAGCACCGGGATCGGCCGGAAGATCACCGAGGTGCTCGCGGCCAAGGGGTATCACGTCTACGCCGGGGCCCGGAAGCCGGCCGACATCGCCGAGCTGAGCAGGATCCCGAACGTCGAGGGGATCGGGCTCGACGTCACCGTTCAGAGTGACATTGATGCCGCGGTGGAAACGGTCCGGAAGGGCGGGCGCGGGCTTTACGGACTGGTGAACAACGCGGGCGCCGGCCTCCGGAGTCCCCTGATCGAGGCCGAGGAGAAGGATCTCGTCTTTCTCTTCGACGTCAACGTCTACGGCCCGTGGCGGATGACCAAGGCGTTCGCCCCGATGCTGATCGACGCGAAGGGCCGGATCGCCAACATCAGTTCGATCGCGGGGATCCTCTCCCCTCCGATGCTCGGGGCCTACAGCATGACCAAGCACGCGCTCGAGGCCTACGGCGACGGGCTCGGCGCCGAGCTGGCGCGGTTTGGCGTGAAGGTGAGCTTGGTGGAGCCGGGGAACTACAACTCGGCGATCAGCGCGACCGGGATCGCCCGGATGGGCGACCTCGACGCGTTGGCTGCGAAGTCCCGGTACCCGGATGAGATCCTCGCGTTGAAGCGGATGGGAAACCGCGAGCAGTACCCCGAGCCGGACGACGTGGCGGCGGCGGTCGATCACGCCCTGTCGGATCCCAATCCGCGGGTCCGCTACATGGTGGTGCCCGCCGCCGGGGAGGCGCTGGTGACGATCCGGAAGGCGGTCGACGAATTGGTCCAACTCAACCAGGGCCACCGGTTCACCATTTCGCGCGACTCGCTCCTCAAGCTGATCGACGAGTCGATCGCCCGGAACCGGTAGGCGCCGGGGGATCGAATAGGGGGCGGCGAGGCTCGCGGTGACCCGCAACTCGGCGGCGGGATCGAGGCAACGTGGACGGCACGGCCGCTCGGTCCCGCGGGGCCCCCGCAGCTGAACACCGGTCGTCGGGCACCCGGCGTTGAGATCCTTTTCGAACCTCGTCGTCATCAAACTGTCATCCCGTCGCCATGGGCCCGCCAAGTCCGTTTCCTACGGTGAGGGTACCTCTAACCGTGAGGCTCCCATGGTGGCTCCAGCTATGTTGTCCGTCTTCACGCTTCTCGTCGGGGACCCGCAATCCGGTCAAGAACCCCCTACCATCACCGTCACGGGATTCGGCGAGGTTCGTCTCCCACCAGATCTGGCGGTGCTCCGGTTTGGTGTCGCCACCCGGGCATCGAGTGCGGCCGCCGCGGCTGGGGAGTCGAGCCGCCGCGTGAGGGCCATCACTGACACGCTGCGCGCCTGGGGGTTGGCGCCGGAACTCGTGGAGCCCGTCGCCCTCGAGGTCCGGACCAACGAGGACCCCTCGGCCGGCAGGCTAGTCGACTACGAGGCCCGCACAACCATCGGCGTGCGGCTGCGACAACTTGAACGCCTGGGCCCTCTGGTTGACCTGGCTCTTGCGCAGGGAGCAACGTCGGTCCCATCCGTCCGCTTCGAGTCCGACACGGTCGTCGCCGCCGAACGCGCAGCACTGACTCAGGCCTTCCGCGACGCCGAGGCATCGGCCCAGGCGGTGACAGCCGCGGCCGGTCGCGCTCTTGGCGCGCTCATCGAACTGCGAGTCGAGCCCGACTATCGCCAGGAGTTCGAGGACTATGACCTGCCGGACTACGGCGGACCTAGGCGAGTCGTGAAGCGGGAGGTCCTGGTGACCGCACGTCTGACCGCCAGGTGGGCGATCGGGCCAACCCGATAGCGGCGCCGCTGCCCAAACCAAGCCTTGAAGAGGGCGGGCTCGCTGCACACCGCTTCCCAAGGCGCGGCCGCAGCGTCAATGTTTGTGCGAGACTGCTGCGGCCGCTCAGCGCCGCGAGGCGCCGCCGCTGAAGCATAAGCCGTTGGACAGCGTCCTTACCGTTCGGTCGACCGCGGCCAACCTGATGCGGGGTCGCTTCTTGCCACGGGGCACTGCGGATGAGCCCATTCTCCACAACTGATGACTACCTGCGTGCCGTGGCGGCCGTTCAAGCACTGTTGGACGTCTGGGATCCGTACTGCCTTCGCCGAAGCGGCGCCCCGAGTGATGAATGGGAAGGCCTCGCCCGTGCAATTGTACGACATATCCCACGGATGGCGTCGCCGGCGGACGCGGTTCGCGCGGTGACCACCGAGAGCCAGGGTGCCTTTGGCCCGGCAGACTTTCCCGAGGATAGCTGCCGCGAGGTGGGAGAGGCGATCTTCGCCGTGCTCCGGGTCGGAGGCTGGGTCCCGCCTCCCACTTCGCCGTAGCCGTCCCCCGACGCCACGTCCTAGTTCCCGCCCTGTCTTGCTCTCGATCGTAGCTGGCGGGATCATCGCGTTCGGCTTTGCCGGGAGCGAGGGCCTCGCGGGACGTGCTACTCGGGTTGGGTACTGGATAGAGTGGAGCCCGACCGCAGGCTAGACCAGGATCTGCCCCAGGCGCCGTCCAGCAGGCCGAAGGAGACTTCCCCAAACAAACGAGCGTACCATGGCGCGAAAGTGGGAGTACCAGTTTCACGCCCTCGCGCGGCGCGAGCGATAGCAGCTGTCGAGAGGGTTGGGTGGATTCCTTGCCACGGAACCGGACCACTTGACAGTCTAGTGCTCCTGGACCGATGTTACCGTCATCACTCGACGGTCTAGTGCTTAGATGTCCGGCAAGCCGACCTCCCTGCTCCAGGGCACGCTCGACCTGATCGTCCTCCAGTTGCTCCGCGACGAGCCGACCAACGGGTACGAACTCGCCCAGCGGATCGCCACCGTCTCCCGCGACGTGCTCACGGTCAACGCCGGCTCGCTCTACCCGGCGCTGTACCGGCTCGAGGCGCGAGGCCTCATTCGGGCGGCCTGGGAGGAGTCCAAAACCGGCCGCCGAGTCAAGGTGTACTCACTGACGCCCGCCGGTCGAAAGGAACTCGCCGCCCAGCGCGGCGAGTGGGCCCGGTTCACCGGCGCCCTCGGCGCCATCCTCGGCGACGCCTGATGTCGCTCACGCCGGCCCGCATCAGGCAGTGGCTCCGTGCCATCTTCGAGCGGCGCCGCCTCGCGCGTGAGATGAAGGCCGAGTTCGACGAGCACCTCGATCGGGCCACGGCGCGTCTGGTTGCGGGCGGGCTTTCCCCGAAGGAGGCCCGGCTGGCCGCCCGCCGGGAATTCGGCAACGTCGCGGAGATTCGGGAACAGGCGCGCGAGGCCCGGGGCGCGAGGTGGATCGACGACGTCGCCGGCGACCTCCAGTTCGCGTTCCGCTACTTTGCCCGCCACAAGGCCGCGGTCGGCATCATCGTCACCGTGCTCGCCGTCAGCACCGGCGCCAACACGGTGCTCTTCTCCGTCTTTCAGGGCATGTTCCTCCGGCCGGCCCCGGCCGTCCCCCGCGACGACGACCTCGCGCGGATCTGGGCGCAGGAGCGCGCCACGCGGACCGGCCAATGGAACCCCCGCGGCTTTACGCTCCCGGAGCTGTCGGGACTGGCCGACCGGCGAGACGTCTTCGAGGAAGTGGCCGCATACGCCGAGCACGCCGTCGTCATCGGCGGGCGCAATGGGATGCCGGCCCGAGGGATGGGAGCGCAGTTCGTCAGCTCGAACTACTTCGCCACGCTCCGGGTTCCCTTGATCGCGGGGCCGGGGTTCGTCCGGGAGGCAGATGAGGCGACACCGACGGCGATGACGGCCGTTGCCTCGCATGAACTGGCCACCCAGCTGTTCGGCAACGTGCCCGACGCCATCGGTCGGAGCCTGGTCGTGAACGACGTGCCGGTGCGCATCGTCGGCGTCGCGCCGCCGACATTCCAGGGCGCCGTGCGAGAAATGAACGATCCCGGACTCTGGATCCCGCTGAGCGCCCGGGCCGAGATGGCCGGCGAGCGGCCGCGCTGGCTCAGCGACGGCCCGACGCTCCAACTGGTGGCCCGAATGGCGCCCGGCGTGCCGCGAGACCGGGGGACCGCGATCGTCCGGCAGTTGCTCGGGACCACGATGCCGGACTCCGCGGCGCGCGTGGGAATGGCGCGAACGGCGGACGTCCTGGCCATGCGGGCGATCCCACCCGGCAACGAGCGGACCGAAATGGTGCTGGCGTTCGCGGCGACAGCGGTGATCGGCATGCTCATCCTGCTGGTCGGCTGGATGAGCGTCAGCGCCCTGATGGTGGCCGCCGCGATCGCTCGCCGGCACGAGATCGCGGTCCGGCTCTCGCTCGGCGCGTCGCGGGTGCGTCTGCTGCGCCAGCTGATCACCGAATCCGTGCTCCTGGCCTGCGTCGGCGGTGGCGCGGGGCTCGTCCTGGCCTGGTGGACCCTTTCCTGGGCGGTCCGGACGTTCAGGTCGGACCTGGGTGGCGTGGCGGCCACGCCGGACGCCGGCACGTTCGCCTTCGCGCTCGCGCTGGCCGTGGTGACCGGGGTTGTCTTCGGGCTCTCGCCCGCCCTGCACGCCACCCGAGGCGCCGTCGCGGGGGCGATGCGGGACTCCGGAGCCGGCTCCACCATCCGGTCGACGCTCCAACGGACCTTCGTGACGACCCAGATCACGCTGTCCCAGCCGCTCCTCGTGATTCTCGCCACGATGCTGGTGGTGGTCGTGGGCAACTATCGGCCCCGGACCTCCGAGTTGAGTCGACAGGTCGTCGCCGTCGGCCTGGGTCCGCTGATCCGGACCGGTGCCCTGAGTCGCCCGATGGAGGCGGTGGACTCCCTCGTTCCGCGCATCGCGGAGCATCCGATGGTGATCGATGCGGTGCCCGAGGCGAGGCCGTTCGACGCCGGCTGGCTGCTCGCGCCCGGCGTCCGGGCCATCGTGAGCGTCGAAGGGTCGGCGCCTGGGTGGCTCGCCCTGAACGACGTCACCATCACCCAGGGGCGCGACGTCGGGCTGGCGGACACCGCCGCCACCCAGAGCTATCCCGTGGTCGTGGGCAGCGACCTGGCGACGGCGTTGTGGGGCGGCGGCAACGTGATCGGACGGACGATCGAGCCCCCGGCGCTCCAGGGGCTGGCGCAGGAGTCGGTCACGATGACCGTCGTCGGCGTGTACGATGCGTCGCGGCCCTTGCTGGGCAGGAGGGTCGATGACGCTGGAAGCGACAACCCCACGTTCCGCGTGTACACGGCGAGGGGGAAGGAGTGGCGGCGCGACCGCGTCCTGGTGCGCACCCGAGGGCCGGCCGAGCCCTTCGTTCCGGCTTTGCGGCAGCTGATCGAGTATCGTGCCCCGCTGCTCCCGGTCTCGTCGGCTCGGACGCTCGCGCAGATCGAGGCGGAAGACAATCGCGAGGCGCTCCGGATGGCGGCGGTCGCTGGTGCGGCTGGTGCGCTGGCGCTGCTGCTGGCCTCGCTCGGCCTGTACGGGGTCGTCGCGCTGGCGGTTCAGCAGCGCACCCGGGAGATCGGGGTCCGGATCGCGGTCGGCGCCAGTCCGGCGCGCCTGGTGGCGATGTTCGTCGGTTCGGGCCTGCGGATCGGCGTCATCGCGCTCCTGATCGGACTGCCGCTGAGCATCGTGGGGATGCGGCTGCTCCTTGCCCAGGGCTTCGCCG
>JAEUJH010000945.1 GCA_016794825.1 Gemmatimonadota bacterium | reverse complement strand
CCGAGCCGGATGCCGCCCGGTTCCTTGAGGAACGCGGCGGCGGAGGTGGCGCGAAGACGGGTCTGAGCGGACCCGGCGGAAACCAGGACGAGCAGGAGGCCCGCCACGCAGGCTGGTAGGCGACTCTGGCCAGGACTAGATTGCGGCAGCTTCGACACGGCCTCGCATAGTAGACGGCGCTCCAAATCATGTCAAACCACCAGACCCCAGTCGCGCTGATCGTCCTCGATGGCTGGGGCTACCGGGCCGACCCCACGCATAACGCCATCGAGTTGGGCCGGACGCCGGTCTGGCACCGGCTCTGGAACGGCCATCCCCGGACCTTGCTCGACGCGAGCGGCCTTGCCGTCGGCCTGCCCGAGGGCCAGATGGGCAACAGCGAAGTCGGCCACCTGAACCTCGGCGCCGGGCGGGTGGTGATGCAGGACCTGGTGCGGATCTCCGAGAGCATCCGGCGCCGGGAGTTCTTCCACCTGGCCCCGTTCGTCGAGCTGGGCGCCCACCTCCGCGCCACGGGCGGCACCCTCCACCTGATCGGCCTGATCGGCAACGGCGGCGTCCACGCCATCGACGCCCACCTGCTGGCCTGCCTCGAACTGGCCGTGGCCCTCGACGTCCCCCGGATCGCGATTCACGGGTTCCTCGACGGCCGCGACACCCTGCCCAAGTCGGCGGAGGGGTTCGTCCGGACGCTGGCTGCCGACGTCGCCCGGATCACCGGAGGCCGGGGCGCCATCGCGAGCCTGATCGGCCGCTACTTCGCGATGGATCGGGACCGGCGCTGGGAGCGGACCCGGCTGGCCTACGATCTCCTGGTCCACGGCACCGGCCACCCCGCCACCGATCCGGTGGCCGCGATCGGCGCGGCCTACGACCGCGGCGAAACCGACGAGTTCGTCAAGCCGATCGTGATTCAGCGCAACGGAGCCCCCGTGGCCACGATGCGCGACGGCGACGGGGTCCTGTGCTTCAACTACCGCAGCGACCGGATGCGGCAAATCGTCCGAGCCCTCCTGATCGAAGGCTTCGACGGGTTTCCGGTGGCCGACCGCCCCGCCCTCCGCGGCGTGACGATGACCCAGTACGACCAGACCTTCCCGGTGCCGCAGGCCTTTCCGCCATTCAACCTGGCCCGGATCCTGGCCGAGGAACTGGCGAACGCGGGCCTGTCGCAGTTCCGGACGGCCGAAACCGAGAAGTACCCGCACGTCACCTACTTCTTCAACGGGGGTGTGGAGCCCCCGTACCCCGGCGAGGAGCGCCAGTTGATTCCCTCGCCCAAGGTGGCGACGTACGACCTGATGCCGGAAATGAGCGCCCGTGGCATCGCCGACGCGCTCTGCGGCGCGTTCCAGCGGAAGGACCACGCGTTCTTCCTCTGCAACTTCGCCAATGCCGACATGGTCGGCCACACCGGGGTTCCTTCCGCCATCATCCAGGCGGTCGAGACCATCGACGAATGCCTCGGCCGGATCCTGGCCGCGGCGGAAGCGACCGGCACCCGGGTCCTGGTCACCGCCGATCACGGCAACTGTGAAATGATGGTCGACCCGGAAACCGGGGGACCGCACACCGCCCACACCACCAACCCGGTGCCCTTCGTCGCCTTCGGCACGCCGATCCCGTCGCTCCGCGCCGGTGGCGCGCTCTGCGACGTGGCCCCGACGGTGCTCGATCTGCTCGCCCTGCCACAGCCCGCGGAAATGACCGGGCGGAGTCTGTCCCGTGCCTGAGAGCTCGTTCGCCCCCCTGCTCCGCGTCCTCGCGGTGGCCACCCTGTTCGCGCCCGCCGCCGGAGCCCAGGTCGGACACGACCCGGCCCGATCGCCCTATCGCGATCTCCGGTTCGGCCAGTTCGTCTCGGTCTCCGCCGGCAAGCTGTTCGGCAGCGGCGGAACCCTCGGCATCGGCCCCCGGGATGGCGACGTGGTCTGGCTCCGGCACGAGTTCCTCGCCGACCGGCCCCTCAGCATCGCGTTAGGCGGCGGCTACGCCCGGGCCAATCGGAGTTACGTCGACCTCGACGAGACCGTCGATCGGATCAAGGGACCGGAACGGACCAACCTCTGGTTCGCCGAAGGCACCCTCCAGCTCAACCTGACGGGCAGCAAGACCTGGCGCGGCCTGGCCCCGTACGCCAACCTCGGACTCGGCCTCGGGTTCGGTAAACGCCTGCCGGTCGACTCGAGCGGCTACAAGTTCGGCACCCGGTTCTACATCGCGCCCGGCGCCGGGACCCGGGTGTTCCTGACCCGGCGCCTCTACGTCCGACTCGAGGCCCGCGCGGTGTTCTGGAGCCTGTCGTATCCCGAGGCCTACCGGAGTTCGGACCCCGACGGATTCGGTCCGGTGCTCCCGCTCCTGGCCGGTCAGCCGATCAAGGAATGGGCTCCGGCGCCGATGCTCCACGCGGGCCTCGGCTACGCCTTCCGCCGGCCCTTTTTCTAGGCCCCCGGTGCGGATCCGGCTCACCCGCGCCATCGCGTTTCGGGCCCACCATCGGCTCGCGGATGCCGCGGCGTCGGCGGACGCCAATCGCCGTCGGTTCGGGTGGACGGCTGAGTCGCATCCGCATCACTACCGGGTCGAAGTCACCGTGACCGGCCCGGTCGCCGAACGGGAGGCCATGGTGGTCGACCTCCCCCTCCTGGATACCATCCTTCACGAGGAAGTGACGGCACGGTTCGACGGTCGTCATCTCGACCGGGACGTGCCCGAACTGGCCGGCATTCTGCCGACCTGCGAGGCCCTGGCCCGCCATCTGTTCGGCCGAATCGCGACTCGACTTCCCGCCGGCGTGGCGCTGGCCCGCGTCATGGTGGCGGAGGACGCCTCGCTCCAGGCCGAGTGTCTGGCGGATTCGTGACCGATGGGCGGGTCCGACACGGTCTTCCCGTCGCCTTCGGTTCGGGCGCGATCATCGGAGTGGCCGCCGGGCTGATCGGCGTCGGTGGCGGCGAGTTCCGCCTGCCCCTGCTCCTCTACCTGTTTCGCGGTGACGTCCGGATCGCGGCCGCCACCAATCTCGTCGTCGGCCTCTTTACCGTCACCCTCTCCTTCCTCCGACGGATCGGCCAGGCCATGCCGAGCCGCGAGTCGTTGATCCTGGCGGGGCTGATGGCCGGCGCGTCGGTCGTGGGCGCGGTCGTCGGCGCCCGGAGCGCCCATCGGATCAAGTCGCCCCGACTTCTGGCGGTCGTGATCGGCTACCTGCTGCTGGTGGGCGTCTGGATGATGGTCGAAGCCATGCTGGCCATCGAGAGTCCGGGCCTCGACCCGGTAGGACTGGTCCGGGTGCTGCTTGCCGTCGGGCTGGGCTTCGCGATCGCGACGGTGAGCGCGGCCCTCGGCGTCGCCGGCGGTGAGATGCGGATCCCGGCGTTGATGTTCCTGTTCGGCTTCGGGATCAAGGAGGCGGGGACCTTGTCGCTCCTGGCCTCGATTCCGACGGTGGCCGGTGGCGCGGTGACGTATCGAGGCCTGGGCTCCCTGCCGGGGTGGGCCGCCCGGGTGGCCCTCGTCATGGGGCTCGGTTCGCTCCTCGGAGTTTGGCTCGGCACCGCGGTCCTTCCCCGGATCGACCCTCATCTCCTCAAGGGCCTCCTCGGCGCCATCCTCCTGGCGGCGACCGCCGTCCTGATCCGATCCCGCCGCCGGGGCGAAGCCCCGCTCGGCAAATGAGCCCCCGCGCGGTCATCCTGGCGGGCGGCAAGGCGAGCCGGATGGGCGGCGCGCCCAAGGGCCTCCTCGAGGTCGGTGGCCGGCGGATCCTCGACCGGCTGGTCGACGCCGCCAGCGCGGCGTTCGGGACCCTCCCCCTGCTGGTGGCCAACGACCCCGCGGCCGCCGGGTGGCGCCCCGACCTGAGCGTGACCGCCGACCGGATCCCCGACGCGGGAACGTTAGGCGGGATCCACGCGGCGCTGACCACGGTGGCCGGCCCGGTCGTCTGCGTGGCGTGGGACATGCCGTTCGTGACGGCGGTGCTCCTCCGCCGGCTGGCCGCCGACCTCGACCGGTTCGACGCCGTGCTCCCGGCCAGCGACGGCCCCCGGGGCGTCGAGCCGCTCTGCGCGGGCTACGGCCCCGGGTGCCTGGGTCCGATCGAGGCGGCCATCGGCCGCGGCGACCTTCGGGCCATCGGCTTCCACCAGGACATCGTGGTCCGGGTCCTCGACCCCGCCACGATCGCCCCCTTGGGCGACCCGGCCCGGCTCTTCTTCAACGTGAACACCCCCGCCGACCGGGTCGAGGCCGAGCGGCTGGCCGCGGCAGACCCTCGGTAGCGCTTCCCCTGGCCGGGCCCGCCCGCTATCCTCCCGAGGCCGGGACGGAAGTCCCGGGCTCGGCCGTCGGACCTCGCACCGTCCTGGACCCATGCGGATCGTTTCGATCATCGGATTGAAGGACGCCGGCAAGACCACCCTGTTGGTGGCCCTGGCGCGCGAGCTTCACCGGCGGGGCCGCCGGGTGGCCACCATCAAGCACGCGACCCACCCGGCCGATCTCGACCGGGAAGGCACCGACACCTGGCGCCACTACCACGAGGGACTGGCCGACGGCGTCCTGATCGCGAGTCCCGGCGTCCGCGCCGTCTTCGAGCGCCGCGCCGACGACACCGATCCCGAAACGCTGGCCCGCCGGTACTTCGCCGATCGGGACATCGTCCTGGTCGAGGGCTTCAAATCGGCCCCCCTGCCCAAGATCGAGATCTTCCGGACCGCGGTCGGCCCGAGCCCCCTCGTGGCCGCGGCCGCCGACAAGTCCCACTGGGTGGCCGTCGTGTCCGACACCGCGGTCGCCGGGATCACCTGCCCGGTCCTCCGGTTCACCGACACGATGTGGCTGCAACTCCTCGCGGCCCTGGCCTGGGACCGAGCCAAGGTCCTCGAGCCCTGACGTGCAGAGCGGTCTCTCCGCCCGGGACGCCGCCCTCCGGATCCTCGCCACCGTCGGCCGCCAGCCGACCCTCCGGGTACCCCTCGACACCGCGTTAGGCAGCGTCCTGGCCGAATCGGTCGTCAGCCCGATCGACGTGCCGTTCCGGACCAATTCCGCCATGGACGGGTACGCCGCCCGGGCGGACGACGTCCGCGGCGCCACCGCCGAACGGCCGGTCCGACTCACGGTGGTGGAACGGATCCCGGCCGGCGCCGTCCCCGCCGTGACGATCGGCCCGGGTCAGGCGGCCAGGATCTTCACCGGCGCGCCCCTCCCGGCCGGCGCCGACTCGGTGATCCGGCAGGAGGACACCGACTACGGCGACCCGGTGGTGACCATCGTCAAGGACCGGGACTGCGGCGTCAACTTCCGGCGCGCCGGCGAGGACCTCCGGGCCGGCGCCCTGGCGCTCGCGGCGGGCACCGAACTCGAGGCCGCGCATCTCGGCGTCCTGGCGTCGCTCGCGGTGGCCCATCCCGTGGTCTTCCGGCGCCCCCGGGTGGGCATCCTCGGCAGCGGCGACGAAATCGTCGGGATCGACCGCCCCGACGAGATCCTGTCGGGCCGGAAAACGGCCAGTTCCAACACCCATACGCTCCGGGCGCTGATCCGGCGGGCCGGCGGCGAGCCGGTGGACCTCGGGCTGGCGGCCGATTCGGTGGAGAGCCTCCGCCGACACCTCGAGGCCGGCGGTGATTGCGACCTGCTCGTCACCACCGCGGGTATCAGCGTCGGCGAGCACGACCATCTCCGATCCGCCATCGAGTCGATGGGCGGCCGTCTCGACCTCTGGAAGCTCAGGATGCGGCCCGGCGCCCCGGTCGGCTTCGGCACCGTGCTCGGGATTCCGTGGATCGGGCTGCCGGGCAATCCGGTCAGCACCATGGTGACGTTCGAACTCTTTGCCCGGCCGGCCATCCGGGGCATGATGGGTCACGCCCAACCGTTCCGGCGCGCCGTTCCGGTCACGCTCACCGAGCCGGTCGCGGTCGGCCCGAAGCTCCAGCATTTCCTCCGCGCCATCGTCTCCGAGGCGGAGCCGCTCCCCGAGGTCCGCCTGACGGGCCCGCAGGGCTCCGGGATCCTCACCTCGATGGTGCTCGCCAACGCGCTCCTGATCCTGCCCGAGGGCCGCCACGCGGCCGGGCCCGGCGATCGCCTCGACGCGATCCGGCTCGACGATCCGCGACACCAGGCGGAGCCCCCGTTCTGACCGAGAAGCAAGGAGATCCGATGTCCGCCCCTCGATTCCGGCTCGCGCCGACCCCTCGGCTTCTCGTCGTCGGACTGCTCGCGGCGCTCACCGCCCCGCTCGCGGCGCAGCGTCCCCCGGCGGAGGCCGTCGCCTCGGCGGCGACCGCCGACGCGCCGGCCATTGCCCGGGCCCGCGCCTTCATCCGCGACACGATGCGAGCCCTCGGTGCTCCGGGGGCGTCGATCACGGTCGTGCGGGGCGGCCGGGTGATCTGGAGCGAGGGCTTCGGCATGGCCGATCTCGAGCAACAGGTGCCGGTGACGCCGCTCACCCGGTTCCGGGTCGGGAGCGTGTCCAAGTCGCTCACCGCGGTCGCGATCGGGCGGCTGGTCGAGGAGGGCCGCCTCGACCTCGATCAGCCGATCCAGCGCTACGTCCCGACGTTCCCGGTCAAGCGGTGGCCCATCACGACCCGTCAGCTGGCCGGGCATCTGGGTGGCGTCCGCCACTACCGGGCCGCCGAGGAGAACATCGTCACCCGCCACTATGCCGACGTGACGAGCGCCCTCGAGGTCTTTGCCGCCGATTCACTCGAGGACGAGCCGGGGACCCGGTTCCGGTACTCGTCGTACGGGTGGAACCTCCTGTCGGTCATCGTCGAGAAGGCGGGGGGCGAGGACTACCTGCGGCTGATGCAGCGGTTCGTGTTCGACCCGGCGGAAATGCGGCACACGGTGGCCGATCAGGTGGACAGCATCGTGCCCCATCGAGCCCGCTGGTACACCCGGGGGCCCAATCGGGGCGGGATCCTCAACGCCAGCTTTACCGACAACAGTTACAAGTGGGCGGGCGGCGGTTTCCTCGCGACCACCGAGGACCTGGCCGAGTTCGCGGACGCGCTGGCCCGGGGCCGCCTGCTGCAGCCGAAGACCGTGGAGTTGCTCTGGACGTCGCAGCGGACCCGGGACGGCCGGGCCACCGGCTACGGGATCGGCTGGTTCACCGACACGGACGCGGCCGGACGGCGGCGGGTGTTCCACTCGGGAGGGTCCGTCGGAGGCACCGCCTACCTGCTGATCTACCCGAACGACGACCTGATCGTGGCGGTCCTGGTCAACAGCGACTCGACCTTCGTCGGCGCGACGCCCACCATCGCCGAGATGTTCCTGACGGCCCGCCGCTGATCCGGCCCGAGCCAACCGCCGGGGATCCGGCCGCCTAACGCCCGGTCTCGGCCAGCCGGGCGGCGGCCTGGCGGGTACGGTAGTGGTCGGCACCCAGGGCCGCGACCAGCCGCTCGTGGCCGGCGCGAAGCAGCCGTTCGCCGTCGACCGGGAGCCCGTTCCGAACCAGGGCCATCCCGAGCAGGCTCCGCCCGTACGCCAGAGCCCAGTGATCGTCCGGCAGGGTGGCTTCCCGGAGCCGGACCCCTTCCCGCAGCGCCGCGAGCCCGCCCCGCGGGTCGCCCGACGCCACCAGACATTCGCCCAGCTGGAGATAGGCCGAGCCTAACGTCAGGTCGGAGTCCGGAATGACCGTGCCCCGGCGGGCAATGACGCCCCGGGCGCGTTCGATCGCCTCCGGGCATTTGCCGGCGTCGACCAGGACGTTGAGCAGCCCGCGGAGCGCGGTCAGGGTGGTCGGATTGTCGGGCCCGAGCGCGGCCTCGGTGATCTCGAGCGACCGGCGGCCGGCCGACTCCGCGGCCGCCACCCGGCCGGCGTAGAGCAGGTTGATCGCGAGCGGCTGGAGGAAGGCGCCGACCGCCGGATCGCGCGGATTGCTCGCCTCCATCAGGGTCACGGCCTCGCGGTAGAGCGGCTCGGCCTCCGCGAACCGGCCCGCCTCGGTCAGCAGCGAGGCGTAGTTGGCGATGGCGACCGGGAGGCCGCGATCGCGCGGCCCGGCGCGGCTCCGGAGGAGATCCACCACCTTCTTGCTCAGGTCGATGGCCTCCGCCGTCCGGCCCTGGTTGCCGACCACCAGCGCCACCTGGCCCCAGCCCTTGGCGATCTCGGCCGGATCCTGGTCGGGCAGCGACTCGTACAGCGCCATCGACCGCCGGAACAGCGACTCGGCCGTGGCCAGCCGGCCGAGCTGGAGCTCGACGCCGGCCACGTTGTAGATGGCGGTCGCGCCCGCCCAGGTCACCCGACCACTGTCGAGCGTCTCCTGCATGGCCAGCGCCTCGCGCAGCATCGGGCCGGCGCGATCGGGCAGGCCGATCTCGTAGAACGTCGTCCCGATCGTGCTGCGGAGGGCCGTCCGCATCCACAGATCGGCGGCAAAGGCGGAATCGATCCGCGGAATGGCCGCGTCGATGGCTTCGAGGACGGTGACCCGCGGGCCGAGCCGCGTGGGACTGGCGGTGAGGATCACGTTGCGAAAGAACTCCGTCACCTGCTCGGCCTTGGCGCGTTCCCGTTCGGCCCGGTCGCGCTCGAGCCGGGCCGTGCGGGCCTGCCAGACGCTGACCCCGGCGCCGCCGACCACCGCCGCCAGGGCCACGCCCGTGGCCACCACCGCCACCCGGTTCCGCCGCACCAGCTTGCCGAGGCGATAGCCCAGGGAATCGGGCGTGGCGCGAATCGGCAGACCGGCCGCGAACCGGAGCACGTCCTCGCCCAGCGATTCGACCGAGGTGTAGCGGCGATCCGGCTCCTTCCGGAGCGCCATCATCACGATGTTGTCGAGCTCGCCGGCCAGGGCCCGTTGCAGGCGCCGCGTGCTGGGATCGGTGGCGCCCGCCGCGGTGGTGGTCACCGCCCGGCTGGGCGGAACCGGCACCGACTCGAGCATCCGCCGCCGCGCCTCGAGGAGCGGCAGGTCGCCCCCGTCGAACGGGAGCCGGCCGGTCAGGAGCTGGTACAGGATGACGCCGAGGGAGTAGACGTCGCTCGCGGTGGTGACCGGGAAACCCTGGAGTTGCTCCGGACTCGCGTAGGCGGTGGTCATCGGCGCGACGCCGGTGACCGTGAGCGGTTCGTCCGGCGCCGCGTCGGGATCGAGCAGCTTGGCGATGCCGAAGTCGAGCAGTTTGACGGTGCCGTCCGTTCCGACCAGGATGTTGCTCGGCTTGAGGTCGCGATGCACCACCAGATTCTGATGGGCATAGTGGACGGCGGCGCAGACCTGCCGGAACAGCTTGAGCCGCTCGGCCACCGGGAGCTGCCGCTCGGCGCAGTAGTGGTCGATCCGCTGCCCCTCCACGTACTCCATCACGAAGTACGGCTGCCCGGAGGCGGTGACGCCGCCGTCGAGCAGGGCGGCGATGTTCCGATGTTCGAGCCGGGCCAGGATCTGACGTTCGTAGCGGAACCGCCGGAGGATGGCGTCGGTGTCGCGGCCCCGGGCCACCATCTTGAGCGCCACGCGCTTCTGGAACGCGTCGTCGGCGCGGTGGGCCTCGTACACGGTCCCCATCCCGCCCCGGCCGAGTTCCCGGACGACGAGGTACGGCCCGATCCGCTCGCCCACCACCGGCTCGAGGGCCCCGTCGAGCATCGCCACCGGCGGGCGCTCGAACCGCTCGCCGACCTCGTCGGCCGCGGCCAGGAGCGACTCGACTTCGGCCCGGAGCTCGGGATCGTTGAACGTCATTTCGGCGAGCCGGATGGCCCGCAGGTCGGCCGGGAGTTCGGCGAGTTCGGCAAACGCCGCCTTGACGATCCGCCAGCGATCAGCGCTCAATGACATCGGGACCACCCAAGGCGAGTCAGGTACCGGAACGGAGTTCCCGCTGGAGCCACGCCCGGGCCAGCGCCCAGTCGCGTTTGACCGTGGCCGGGCTCACGCCGGTCACCTCGGCGGCTTCCTCGATCGAGAGGCCGGCGAAGTAGCGGAGTTCGACCAGGCGCGCCTGGCGCGGGTCGACCGTGGCCAGCCGGGCCAGCGCCTCGTCGACCGCGGTCACCTCTTCGTCGGGAGGCGCCCCGGCCAGTTCCGCCGAGGTGTCGAGCGTCACCTGCAGCTGCCGCCCCCGCTTCTTGGCGATCCGGCGGCGGGCATGGTCGACCAGGATCCGCCGCATGGCCTGCGCGGCAATCCCGAAGAAATGGGACCGGCCTTCCCAGTTGACCGTCCGCTGGTCGACCAGCTTGAGGTAGGCCTCGTGCACCAGGGCGGTCGGGGACAGGGTGTGATCGCCCCGTTCGCGCCGGAGGTAGCTCGCGGCCAGGACCTTGAGTTCCCCGTACACGGCCGGAAGCAGGCGTTCCATGGCGTCCGGGTCGCCGGAGGCCACGGCGCCCAGGAGCCTGGTGATTTCGGCCGGAGAGGTATGCACTGGCGCGGTGTCGAAGGTCCACGATTCTCCCCCCGAGAAGCCTCCGAGTCAACCCATCGATCCATCCCCTCCTTCGCGCGCAGAACCGGCCCGATTCGGCTCGTGGGCGGCCGGGACCAGTCGATGTTCGGTCCCGGGGGGTGGCGTTACATTGGGAGACCCGAACGACGGCCGATGCTCTCCAAACGCTCGAAGTACGCCCTCAAGGCAATGCTCGCCCTGGCCCGTCACGGCGACGGCGACCCGCTCCGGATCGCTGACCTGGCGGCCCGGGAGTCGATCCCCAAGAAGTTCCTCGAGGGGATCCTGTTGGCCCTCCGCAACAATGGCCTGCTGCAGAGCCGCAAGGGCCAGGGGGGCGGCTACCTCCTGGCGCGGCGCCCGAACGAGATCTTCGTCGGTCAGATCGTCCGCCTCTTCGACGGCCCCCTGGCCCCGATCCCGTGCGCCAGCGAAACCGCCTACGTCCCGTGCGACGACTGCCAGGATGAGGCCCGGTGCGGAGTTCGGTTGGCCATGAAGCGGGTTCGGGACGCCACGGCCAAGATCCTCGACAACACCTCGCTGGCCCA
>JAEUJH010000932.1 GCA_016794825.1 Gemmatimonadota bacterium | reverse complement strand
GAGCGCCTGCGGGTCCGGTCCTCGGAGCCCGACCATCATGATCTCGCCCATGACGGACGACACGGGCGCGAGTACCGGCGGAGCCAGATCGGCGGGGAGCGCCCCAGCGACGCCCTGGAGCTTCTCGGCCACGATCTGGCGAGCCCGGAAGATCTCGACGTCCCACCCGAACTCGACCCAGACGACGGCGATGCCGTGGGCGGTCGACGAGCGGACGCGACGAACCCCCGGTGCGCCATTCATCGCGGCCTCGATCGGGAAGGTGACGAGTGACTCGACCTCCTCGGTGGCCATCTGATGAGCTTCGGCCAGGATGGTGACGGTGGGCGCCGTCAGGTCGGGAAAGACGTCGACCGGAAGTCGAGCGGCGACCCAACCCCCCGCCCCGAGCAGCAGCGCGGCAAGGGCCAGGACCACGGCCCGGTTCTTCAGCGACCACGCAATCAGGCGATCGAGCACGGGAGGCTCCTAGTGCTCGTGGCCGTGGGCGGGCACCGCGCTGCTCTGCGAGGCGAGCCGGATCTGATAGCCGCCGGCCGTCACGACCCGTTCGCCGGCGGCGACACCGTCCGAGAGCAGCACCCCGCCCCGCCCTCGCGCCGCGACCCGAACCGGCCGCGACTCGAATCGCTCGCCCGCCACCTGGACGAACACGACGGGCAGACCGTCGAACTCGAGCACCGCCGAGGCGGGAACGACCACGCCGGTCCGCGGCCCGCCGGCCGGCAGCCAGACGCTGGCGGTAGCGCCGATCGGGACCGCGCCATCGGCGTTGCCGATCGGGTAGAACATCTCGACGGCGCGGGAGACGGAGTCGATACCCGGGGCGATCGCGACGGCCGGGCCGGTTTCGATCCACCGCTCGGACCCGTCGATCCGGATCGACGCCCGGGCCCGCCGGTCGACGGTCGGCGCCACCGCGGCCGGCACCAGGGCGCGGAGCCAGACGACGCCGGGCTCGACGATGGTGAGGATCGGCGTCCCGGCCGCCACCAACCGACCCTCGGCGACCATCCGGTCGGCCACCACACCGCTGATCGGGGCGCGGACCGGGAGCCGACCCTCGACCAGATCACCGCCGCCGAGGGCCGCCAGCGCCTCGCGCGCGGCACCCAGCCGGATCGTGGCCTCGTCGAGCCGTCGGGCCGGCGCGGCCTCCGCCGCGACCAACCGACGGGCCCGGCGCTCCTCGTCCACCGCCTCCGCCAGCTCCGCCCGGGCCCGGGCCAGCGCGCTCCCGGACTCGCCTAACGCCGGCGCCAGGAACGCCACGGTGGTCCCCGCCGCGATCCGGGCACCCGGCACCAGCCCGGCCCCGACGGCCGGATCCAGGGTTCCGGCCACGGGCGCCGTCACGACCGCCCGCCGGCCCGCCGCGGGCACGATCTCGCCGGCGACCTCGACGGCGCCGACCACCGAGCCGGTCGTGGCCGAGGCGGTTCGGAACTCCGGGGACCGCCACTGCTGTTCCTTGAGAAAAGCCACCCCGTCCGGTGCGGCCTGATCCTCCGGGACCTCGTCGATCGACGCGAACACCTCCGCGTCGCCCGCCGCGATCGAGTCGACCGCCTGGGGGCTCCGGACGAGCACGGTCACGTGGTAGCGTCCCGGAACCTCGGGCCGCACCGTGGCGCCGAAGATCCCCGGCGACCGCGGCCCGTCCTGGGTCGCCTCCAGCGCCGCGCCCCCGGCGCTCGGCGTGAGCCGCAGGGTCATGGTGCCACTGGTGAGCGGGGTGAAGTCGGTGAGATCGGTGAGGTGGATCGCGAAGCGCGCCGCCTCGCCAACCACCAGTGCCGGATGCTCGAGGTAAAGCTCGGTGGAATCGGTCCACCGGGTGACGGCGACGGTGGGCAGCTCCACGACCAGATCGGGACTGGGCCGGGCGCACGCCGCGCCGGCCAGCGCGGCCATCACCCTCGCGCCCCAAGGGGCCAACGGTCGGGTCATCGTTCCACTCCGGCCAGGGTTTCAACGGCCCCGCCCACGGCGGCGGCCAGGTCGGCCCAGCGGGCCGCGATTTCGACGTCGAGCTGGACCAGCGCGACCTGAGCCTCGTGGTAGGCACGAACGGCATCGAGCCATTGAGCCAGCGGCAACTCGCCCTCCGCAAATGCCACCGCCACGGCATGGAGCGCCAGGTCGGCTTCCGAACCAAGGCGGGCGCCAAGCAGCTCCCGCTGTTCCAGCAGCGACCCCACGCCCACCGCCAAGCGCCGCACTTCGACGCCGGCATCGCGGCGAACCCGCTCGGCGTCGGCGCGGGCCCGATCCGCGAGGGCGAGCCGGTTGCCTCGCGCGGCCCCGCGCCGATCCCATAACGGCACCGGGACCGAGAGCCCGACGACGAACCCGGTCGCGGACCCGCGCTGCCCCGCGGCTTCCTCGGCCTTGTAGCCCGCCGACACCACCGGTGTCGGGATCCACTCGCGCGACCGGCCCGTCACGTCGGCCTCCGCCGCGATCACGGCATGGCGGCTGGCCTCGAGATCCGGCCGGCGCTCGGCCCAGGACAGGAGCGAGTCGAGCGGGGGCACCGCCGCCGGCCGAGGCAGCGCCTCGACCGGGCGGACGGCCGCCGGGTCGTCGATCCCGACGAGCGCGGCCAACTCGGTGGCGACGCTGTCCCGTTCGAACCGGGCCGCCACCGCCAGGGCCGCGTACCGGGCGGCCTCCAGCTCGAGCCGCCGCCGATCGAAACCCGACGCATCACCGGCTTCGAACCGCCGCCGGACGATGGTGGAGGCGGAATCGGTGAGCGCCTCGAGCCGGTCCGCCAGACTGACTCGACGGCGGGCGCCGACGAGGTGGGCAAAGACGCCGACCACTCGCGCGTCCAGCCGGTGGCCGGCCTGCACCGCGAGGGCTTCGGAGCCAGCCATGCGGGCGCGCGCGGCCGTCGCGTCGGCCGACCGGACTCCCGTGAAATCCAGCCGTTGCTCCAGCTGGATGACGGTCTGGGCGTTGTGGCCACTCGGGCCACTGGTCCGTTCCCGGCCCAGCGTCAGACTCGGATTTCCAAGGGCGCCCGCCTGACGGGCAGCGGCCGACGCGGCCCGGCTTTCGGCTCGGGCCACGGCCGCCTCGGGGCTTCGTTCCCGGGCGCGGGCCAACGCCCCGGCCAGCGTCAACTCGGATTCCTGCGCCCACGCCGGTGAGGCGAGCGCCAGGAGCAACGGCACCACGGACAGAGGTCTCATGCGGTCTCATTCGCGAGCAGGGGCCGAACCCCAATCGCTCGGGAGGACCCGAGGCGAGGAGGGCGGCAGCGGCGGGCGACGACCGATCAGTCGGCACCCGGGCACACGACGACGTTCAGGGTCGTTCAACGACCCCGATCAGCGCCCGGGAGGACCGCGAGGAAGGCTGGGGGGATGATGGGTTTGGGCCGGCCGCCGATCGCGATCCTCGACCGGAGGTTCCGCCCGGAGCGCGGCGACCTGGAGCAGGTCGCCGGCCGCGCCGGTCGCAAGGAGGAGGTCCGCCCGACTCGAAACCCCGGACCCGATTCGGTCCGCCTGGTGATCGGAGTCGGCATGGTCGCCACCGACCGTACGACCACCACTCGACGGGAGGAGCCCATGGTCGTGACCGCCCGCCTCGACATGGCGACCCTGGGCGTCGTGCCCGTGGTCCTCGTCGTGGTCCGGGTCCGCGGCGGTGAACCCGGACCCCGACGCGGTCAGATGGTGGGCCCGATCGTGGG
>JAEUJH010000907.1 GCA_016794825.1 Gemmatimonadota bacterium | reverse complement strand
CTCCTCGATGACCTGGTTGCGGATTTCGGTCGGATCCGTGCTGGAGAACGGATCGAGTCCGTTGGCGGTGTGGAGGGCATTGATGATGCCCACCGCGGCCTGGCCACCCTGCACCTCCGCGAGGATCAGTTGCGCCTCGGCGTGGGTCGCGATCGGGAACGGGCTCGTGTCCGTCGGATACTTGGTCTGGGTGTAGCGAGGCTGCGTGAGCACCGGCGGCTGCGGTACGGCCGCGACCCGCGGATCCGCCTTGCCGTTCCACCGGACGTCGTAGTAGTTCGGGCCGAGGGTCGCGACGCCGGTTCGGTTCACGTTGGTGAAGATCTGATTTTCCCGGAGCGTGTTACCGGCTCCCCGGGTCGCGTGCCGGACGTAACCCGCGGGCACGGCCTGCGCGTCCACGGCTGCGTCGGCATTCTTGGCCAAATTGATCCGGGCCCGCGCTCGCCCGACCCGCGCCATGTTGGCGATGTCGGTGGCCGCGGTGACCGACGCGGCAGGTGCAGTGACGGCCTGGGCCGCGGCCAGGGCCCGGGTGAACTTGCCCTCCGCGATCGCGAAGACCTGGGCCGGGGTCAGTTCCGGACCGCCGTCGAGCGCCATCGAGCAGAAGCCCTCGCCCAGCAGGATGTGACTGTAGCCGGAGTAGGCGGCCGCGGTCGCGATCAGGAGATTGCGATTGGCGACTTCCGTGTCGGTCCATCCCTCCAGCGCCGCCAGGACCTTGTCGGCAAACCAGCGGGCCGACGACAGCGGCACGTAGACCCCCACCGATCCATTCGACGTGCAGTCGGTAATGGCGTACTGTCCCGAGAAGCCGCCCGCCGGGTCGGGCTGGTGGCTGTCGAGGGAGAACATCTGGGTGGCGCCCAGGCTGTTCAGTTCGTTCACGAGCAGCCCGGTGCTGAGAATGTAGGTGCCCAGGGCGCACTCGAACTGGGCCTGCACGCTCGAGGTCAACAGGGCGGCCTGCGCGGGGTCGCCGAACAGGGCGGGTTCGCTGACCCGGTCCTGAGGATCGACGGCAATGATGTCGTCGAAGGTGCTCTTGCAGGCGGTGGACAGAAGGGCCGCGCCGAGCGCCAGGGCCTGGACGTGCCGTCGGAGGCGCTTCAGCGTCGCGGTCGGGTTCGACATGAGAGTTACTCCCCAGGAGCCAAGGGTGGCGCGGTGGGCCGGGCCCACGGTGCGATCGTCGGGGCGCATCAGAACGTCACCCGCAGGGTGCTGATCAGCTGGAACGGCATCGGGACGGCCTGGAACGCTTCCTGGTTGTGCTGGGCCGTGTAGACGTTCCCGAGTTCGGGGTCGGGCCCGAGCTTGAAGTTGGTGAACGTGTGGATGTTGCGCGCCGCGACGCTGATCTGGGCGCTGCTCCCGCCGAGGTACTGGGCCCACCGTTCCGGCAGGCGGTAGCTGGCGGAGATCTGCCGGATCTTGAGGAACCGCGCCTCGGGGGTCGAGAAGACGCCGAAGTTGTTGACCAGCATGTCGGCGGCGCCGAGCAGATCGGAGGCCGGGTCGACGTTGGCCTCGCAGGTCCGCAGGATCTGGCACTGGATGGCGATGTCGGCGCTGAAGTTCCGGCCGCCGGTCTTGAAGTCGGCGATGCCGCTCAGGGTCAGGCGCTCGAACAGCTGGATCGTGGTGTTGATCGCCCCCTCGTAGTTGGGGAGGGGCTGGCCACCGTAGATGGCGGGCGCCTGGGCGCAGGGAACCGGGGTGCCGCCGGGGTGCCCGTTGTCGACCCCGGGGTCGCACATGATGTTGGTGGGCTGTCCGTTGGTGCCGAGTTCGGCGCTGACGACCCGCTTGTAGAAGAACGCGGCGACCGGGAAGCCCTCGCGGTGGATCTGGTTGATCCCGACGCCGGTGATGTCTCCGACGCCACCCATGTCGGTGATCTCGTTCCGGGTGTGGGACAGGCTGAACGACAGGTCCATCTTGAGGTTCCGCTTCGAGATCGGGGTGCCGTTGAGCTGCAGTTCCCAGCCCCGGTTGAGCACCTGGCCGATGTTGACGAACTGGACCCCGAGGCCGAAGCCCTCCGAGGGCGCCACCGACTTGCCGAGGATGGCGTCGTTGGTCTTCTTGTCGAAGTAGGTGAAGTCGACGCCCAGTCGGTCGTCGAACAACCCCGCCTCGAACCCGATCTCGATTTCGGACCCGCGCTCCGGCCCCAGGGTCGGATTGCCGAAGAACTGGGGGCGCACCGCCGGCGTGCCGCCCGGTCCGGGCACCGCCTGGTAGCTCCGGAGCGCCGCGAACTGGTCCGGCTGCTGACCCGACCGGCCGTAGGCGCCGCGGAGCCGGAAGGTGCTGGCCAGACTGCTCGGCCAGAACGGTTCCTCGCTGACCACCCAGGAGGCGCTGATCTTGGGGTAGGTCACCAGGTCGAAATCGGCGCCGAAGGCGCTGTTGTCGTCGGCCCGGATCGCGCCGGTCAGGAAGAACCGGTTGTTGTAGCTGAGCTGTTCCTGGACGTAGACGCCGAAGGTCTTGTTCTCGACGAACGTCTCCGTCGTGTTCCGGGTGGCGGTGCTGGAAATGGTGGAGACCCCCGGGGCGGGGAAGCCGGTGCCGGTCAGGGTCTGGATCTTCTGGAACTTGCGGTAGAACTGGAGTCCGGCCGAGGTCTTCGACCCGATCTTGGCGGTCAGACCCTTGGAGGCCGTGGCGTTGTAGTCCAGGGTGGTGGCGGTGATGTCGCGCCGGGCGATGCCCTTGCCGCCCTGGGCGGCGGTGGCGGTGAAGAACTGCGCGGCAAAGCCGGTCAGGAACGGATTGGTCGTCGTCGACGCTTCATTGAGTTCGTCGATGCCCACGTTGAGCCGCTGGGTGAGCCAGCTGGTGGGCGAATGGTTGAGCTGGATCCCGCCGGTGGTTCGCGCCACGTCCTCGACCTGCGAGAGGTAGACGCGAGCCACCTCGGGCGGATAGGTCAGGAACCCGCGATTCCGGGTTCCCAGCAGGAGCGGGTAGGGCGCGTAGACGCCGCGCATCAACTCGGTCGGCGGGATGTCGATGAGCGAGGAGGTGTAGGCCCCGTTGACGCTGACCGTCAGCTTGGGGGTCACGGTGGCCTGCAGATTGACCCGCCCGTTCCATTTCTTGGCGCGGTTCGGGCGGAGGACGCCTTCCTCGCCGTCGTAGGAACCCGCGATGAAGTACTGGATGCCCTGGTTGCCGCCGGTGATGTCGATGCCGTAGCGCTGGGACGATCCGTTCTGGAAGATCGGCCGGCCGCTGTCGGTTTCCTGCTGGACCAGGTTGAGCGTCTTGATCGCGCCGCCGGCGTCGCGATAGAAGCTCCGGGTCCGCTCGAACAGCTTTTCGGGATTCCACATCCAGGACACGCCCTGGCCGGTTTCGACCCCGATCTGGGCGCGGCCCTGGGTGCCCTTCTTGGTGATGATCTGGATCACCCCGTTGATGGCCTCGGTGCCGTACAGCGTCGAGGCGGCCGGTCCCTTGATCACCTCGATCGACTCGATCGACGACGGATCGATGTCGTTCAGTCGGCTGGTCGAGCCGAACGCGAACGAGGTGTTGTTCGAGTTGTCGGCCCGGACCCCGTCGATGTAGACCAGGGGCTGGTTGTTGAGCGAGAGGCTGCTGGTGCCCCGGAGCCGGATCTTGCCGCCGCTCCCGACGGCGCCGGAGGTGGCCTGGAGGACCAGGTTCGAAATCCTCCCATTGAGGACTCCGGCCAGATCCGCCGCCGGCGCGATCCGGTTGACGCCGGACACGTCGAGTCGGGAGACGGCGTTGCCGACCGCGCGTTTCTCCTCGCCGCCGGCCGTGCCGGTGACGACGACGTCGCCGAGGGAGAAGATCGACGGCGCGAGGGTGATGGTCAGATCCTGCTTGCCGACGTCGGTGGTTACCGACGTGGGCTTGAATCCGATCATGCTGACCCGGAGGGTGACGCTGGCGCCGGTGACTCCCTGGACCAGGAATCGACCCCGGCCGTCGGTCGAGACGGTGAGCGTCGTGCCGGCGACCGACACGCGGGCGCCCGCGATGGGCACCGCGCGATCGTCGGTGACCGTGCCGGCGATCGTGCCACCCTGCTGCGCGGCGGCCGGCAGGGCGGTCGCGAGCGCGAGGGTGGTGAACAAGCGGACTGCAGTCGGGGACATAGCGGACCTCACGTAGGAGCGCGACCGGCGCCCGGGATGGTAAATCCCGAAAAGTGGGACGCGGCGCCGAAATGTGGCAACAGGGCTACGTTAGCGTCCGGGGCCGGACCGCGCAAGCGGTTGCGCTCCTCCTTCCGACCTCCGGGCCCCCGGACACTGGCCCCAGTCCCGAAAAATGCGACGGCTTCTCATCTCGGGCCCCGCGGGATATTATCCCGCGTTCTCCACGACAACGTTCCGTCCCGATCCGACAACCTCGAACCGATTGGCTGGCCCATGTCCAAGCGGCCCGGTGGCTCTCGGCGCGAATTCCTGTCCACGGCGGCCGTCCTGGTCGCGGCCGGCGGTCGGGTCCCGACCGATGCCAGACCAGACGACGCGGCGTCGAGCGGCCCGGCCAACGGTCGCCAGGATCCGTCGCTCACCGAGACCACGGTCACCGAGGCGGCCAAGCTCCACGCACTGCCGCTGCCGCCGGGCTCGCCGGCGGAACTGGTGGCCGCCCTGCCCGGGCAGATCGCGGCCGTGAAAGCGGTGCGAGGCGTGCCCCGGCCGCTCGACCTGCAGCCCGCCATCGTCTTCGACCCGCGGCTTCCCGGGGTCCGGTACCCGCGGCAGACCAATCGACTGGTCCTCCACGCCGGCCGGGCCGCGCCGCTCCCGACCCGCGACGAGGACATCGCGTTCGCGTCGGTGACCCAGCTGGCCCGGTGGATCCGGACCCGCCGATTGACCAGCCGACGGCTGACCGAGATCTATCTCGATCGGATCGGACGGATCGACCGAAAGCTGTTCAGCTGGATCACCGTGGCCACCGATCTGGCCCGTCGTCAGGCCGACCGGGCCGATGCCGAGATCAAGGCGGGTCGGTACCGGGGACCGCTCCACGGGATTCCCTATGGCATCAAGGACCTGTTCGACACGGCTGGCGTCGCCACCACCTGGGGTGCCGCGCCGTATCGCGACCGGGTCCCGGATCGGGACTCCGCGGTGGTTCGGCAGCTCGCGGCCGCCGGCGCCGTCCTGCTGGGCAAGCTGGCCACCGGCGCCCTCGCCAACGGGGCCACCTGGTTCGGGGGCCAGTGTCGGAACCCGTGGAACCCTGAAGAACCGGCGGGCGGCTCCAGCACGGGTTCGGGATCGGCGACGGCGGCCGGGCTCTGCGCGTTCTCGATCGGGACCGACAGTCTCGGCTCGATCCTGAATCCGGCCGAGCGGTGCGGCGTGGTCGGCCTCCGGGCCACCTTCGGCCGGGTGCCCACGGCCGGGGCCATGCCGCTCACGCCGAGCCTGGATCGGATCGGCCCGTTGACGCGGAGCGTCGAGGACGCGGCGCTGGTGCTGGCCGCGATCCACGGGCCCGATCCGACCTCGGCGACCTCGGTCGACATGGGGTTTGCCTATGACGCCACGATCGACCTCCGGCGGATTACCGTCGGCGTGGACCCGGCGTGGTTCCGGGCGGTGGGCTTCGGGCCCGGGGCGTCGGTCCCGGCCAGCGAGGCCCATCATCGGGCGCTCGCGGCCCTCCGGGAACTCGGCGTCCGGGTCGTCGACGTCGAACTGCCGAACCGGCCGTACTTCGCGTTGATCAACAACCTGATGGTCGAGGCCGCCGCGGTGTTCGAGGAGTTGGCGCTGAGCGGCCGGGATCGGGAACTGCCGGAAGACAACGCCACCGCGTGGCCGAAGAGCTGGCGGCAGGCCCGGTTCCTGTCGGCGGTCGACTATCTCCAGTTCGAGCGGCTCCGCCGTCAGGTGATGATCGACTTCGGGACGATCTTCGAGCGGGTCGATCTCCTCTTCGGGCCGACCTACGGGAGCTTCGAGCTGCTGATGGCCTTGAATTTCACGGGCCACCCGGGGCTCGGGGTCCGGGCCGGTTTCGTCGAGACCGCCACCCGCGGCCTCGGAACCGTGCCGCTCGATCCCGGGGGGCCGAAGCACCGGGTGACCCAGAACGTGGCGTTTCACGGGCGGCTGTACGAGGAAGGGAAGATGCTCGCGGTGGCGCGGGCGCTCGAGGCAAGACTTGGCGTGGCGGCGGAGCGGCCGCCGGTCGATTGACCGGGCCCGACCTGCTCCCAATGAAAAGGAACCGACGATGACGGAGCGAC
>JAEUJH010000903.1 GCA_016794825.1 Gemmatimonadota bacterium | reverse complement strand
TCCCAGAACCAGCGATCCTCGCTCCGAATGTGGCTCAGGTACCTGCTCCCGGCGGCCGCGGCCACCTTGGCCAGCGCCAGGACCTCGGAGCGGTCGGAATAGATGCCGGGGTCGTACTCGAGGCCGGCGGAAAGGCCCAGGGCCCCGGCGTCGAGTTCGGCGCGGAGCAGTACCGCCATCGAGTCGACCTCGGCGGCCGTGGCGGGCCGGCGGAAGTCGCTGCCCATGACGGCGTGGCGGATCGAGCCGTGACCGGCATAGAAGGCCACGTTGACGGCGGTACCCACGGCCCCGATCGAGTCCCAGGCTCGAGCCAGCGGAATCGGATGGCCGCCGTCTTGTCCCGCGATGATCGTGGTGATGCCCTGGCTGACCGCGGCCCGGGCGTCCGGCGTCCGGGTCAGGAACCGATCATGGTGACTGTGACTGTCGATGAAGCCGGGCGCCAGCACCAGACCCCCGGCATCGATCACCGAATCACCGGCTTGCGGGGTGACGTCCGCGCCGACGGCGACGATGGAATCGCCGCGATACCGGAGGGCACCGCGAAAACCGGGTGCACCGGTTCCGTCGATGATGACGGCGTTGACGATGGTGGTGGCCGCGGGGCCGGGCGCGCCGCTGGCGCACGAGGTCAGACAGGCGCCGGCCAGCAATGGGGTGAGGTAGCGCATCGATCGGACTGGGTCAATTTGGTAGGGGGTGATCCGCCGGGGAAGCTAAGGGCCGACACGGTCGTCCGCCACCGCATGGGACCGCTCCCTGGATCACGGACGAGGATGAAACCGGTAGAACCTGATCCGGCCAAAGCCGTCCTCATCCTTGAAGGTCGCGAGCAGGCCGTCGCCGTCGATCTGATTCACGTCGATTCCCGCGGGCATCGTCACGTCGGCCTGCCACCGTCCAAGGGTATCGAACACCGACGCGACGACCTGCTCTCCAATCGAGCCCTCGCCGAACAGCGCCCAGATCCGTCCATCTCCAGCCACCCAGACTCCCGAGATCGCCGGCCGGATTCGACTGCTTGCAGTGGTCCGGTAGCGCTCGGTCATGGCCCGGCGCATCGTGCTGTCGAGCCGTTCCACCGCCACGCTGATGGCGCGTTCGAGTTCGGCGTCGGTGATCCGACGCAAAGCAGCCGGACGACGGACGATCCTGACCAGCTTGCCCGAGGGAGACCTGATCTGCACCTCGAACCGGTCGCCCACCGCGAAAGCCAGCTTCCCGTCCCGCTGGTGATAGCTCGGCGGCGGCGTGAAGAGCGGCGTTCCATACGCGTTGACTGGCGAGAATGGATGTCGCAGCCTGGGAAGTCCCGGGAACGCCAGCAGCGAATCCCATGACGCGCCGGACGCAGCGCGGAAAATGGTGACGTGGTTCGGAATCAGAACGCCGGTGCCCGACAGATCCCGTGACTCGACCGTCACGAGCAGCGATCCGTCGTCGAAGGTGCCCCGCACCCAGCCGTTGGGCCGGCCCGGTGGTGGAAGGAGCGGTTTGAGATCGATCACCTCTCCATCAGGGGTCCAGCGCTGGACCCTCCGGCTCTGCGGCTCGAAGGTGACGAGCGAGTCGCCGGCTCCGCGGAACAACAAGCCGAGCCCTTCGAACTCACCGGGACCACCACCCGCTCGGCCCACCGTTCTGATCCAGCGCCCGGTCGAGTCGAAGATCCGGAACTCCGTGGTGGCCCACCCGTTGGCCACGATGCGCCCGTTGCGCTGCCGAACGGCAAAGACCGGCCCATAGACGAACTCACCGGGCGCACCCTGGGCGGGGCCGATCTCGATCACCGGCGCGGAATCGATGGCAAACGACGGCCCGACCGGCTCGGGGCTCTCGACGATGGCAATCCCGGCACTGTCGCGGATCTCGGGCAACCGGGACCCCGAATCCCTTCCGCCGCAGCCCACCAGGACCACCCCGATCGCGAGCCTACCGGATTTCCGCATCCACGCCTCACGACAGTTCGTCTCGCCCGGTGACTGCTTCTCCAGCCTCCCAAAGCACTGATAGCCGAAGCCGACACCAGAACCTGGACTCGTGAACGTCCACAGGACAGTTAGCTGGTAGTCCGTGGGCGTTGTCCACCAAGGTATGTGCACGAACCACGATGCCAAGTTATGGTTGGCGATCAGGGAAATTGACGGGCCCTGCTCCGTCCCCTTGGGGGTCGGTCGCGACCGGAGGAGGGCGTGGCCTGGGCTACTCCACCCGGAGCGAGTCCGCCGGATCCACCCGCGCGGCGCGCCGGGCCGGAATCCAACTCGCCGCCAAGGCGGTCAGGACCAGCGTGACCGTCGCCGAAGCGAGCGTGAGCGGATCCGTCGGGGCCACGCCATAGAGGTACCCTCGCAGCAACGGCGTGCCAAGCCCATAGACCAACCACCCTCCTACCACACCCACGGCCATGAGGCGGAGACCGTTCAGCGTCACCGCCCGCGCCAGTTCGTCAGGATCCGCGCCGAGCGCGATCCGCACCCCGAACTCACGAGTCCGCATCGCCACCATGTACCCGATCAGGCCATACAGACCGGTCACCCCGAGCACCAGCGTGATCCCCGCCGCGACGCCCATCAGCGTCAGCATCAGCGACAGTCGCGCCGTCGACGCCCGGACCACGTCGCTCATCGGAGCGACGTTGAAGATCGGCACCGTCGGGTCGAGGTCGCGCGCGATTCGCTTGATCTCCGGCACGATCGCCGCTGCCGCCTCGCCTCCGGCCGTCTTGACGACCAGCGCCATCGTCCGCCGGGCGCCAGGCTCGACGACCCGATCGATCGGCACGACTTGCGGGCGATAGATGGTCGCCGCGGGCTCCGAGGCGAGGTCGCGATCGCGGACGTCCCCCACGACCCCGATGACCGTATACCAGGGCCCGGAGGGTGCGATCGCCAGCCGTTTGCCGATCACGGTCTTGCCCGTCGGGTCGTTCCAGATCACGGCGGCCGCTCGGGCGCTCACGACCACGTCGCCGGCGCGCTGAACGCCAAGTCGCGCGAACGTCTGACCCGCGAGCATCGGAATCCGCATCGCGGCGAAATACCCGTCGTCCACCACGTGCGTGGGCAGCGACATCGATCGGGCATCCCCTTCGTCCCGAAACGACTCCTCGTTCGTCTCGCCCGCGCCAAGCGGGAGTTGCGTCGTCAGTCCCACGGCGCGAACGCCCGGCAACTGGCCGATGGCATCGGTCAACCGCGCATGGTATGTCACCGACAGTGAATCACCGTAACGCGCGAACGGAAGCTGGGTCCACGCGGTCATCACGCCGGTCGGGTCGAAGCCGGGGCGCTCCTGGTACAGTCGATAGTACGTCCGCAGCAGCAGCGCCGACCCCGTCGTCACGGCGAGCGCGAGGGCGATCTGAAGCACCGCGATCGACGCCTGGAGCCGCCGCCGCGTTCGCCCGGCCGTACTCCCCCACCCCCCGTCGCGCAGGGTGATGGACACCGCGCCTCGGCGACTCCGGATCGCGGGCACGGCGCCGCAGACGATGGCCCCGACCAGGCAGATGACGGCCACGACGGCCACGGTCGCCGGCCCAACCCCGACCTCGACGAGCCGAGGCAAGTCGGCGGGTCCGAAGGCGACGAGCGCCCGAACCGCGCCCCAGGCCGCGACCAGCGCGATGACGCCGGCCATCGTCGTGAGCGCCAGCGATTCGCCGAGGAATTGGGTCACGATCCGGAGCCGACTCGCCCCAAGCGCTTCCCGCACCGCGAGTTCGGGTTGCCGGCCATCGGCCCGGATCAGCATGAGGTTTACGACATTGCCCCAGGCGACCAACAGCACGAGCGCGGCGGCCGAGGCGAGGATCCACAAGGTCCCCGCGATTCCGTCCGTCATCCGATCGCGGAGCGGCACCACCGTAGCCGTCGGTCGCGCGTCGTCGAGCCAGGTCCCCGTCGGCGTACCAGACTCCAGTTGCGGATACCACTCGGCCACCCGCATCACCAGCGCGTTCAGTTCGAGCCGTGCCTCGCTCGGCGAGGCACCCGGGGCGAGACGTCCGACGCCTGAATAGGAGAAGTTCCCGACGGCGACGGCGTTGGGATCGACCCGGGACGGCAGCCAGAGCTTCGTGTCGGCGGTCGGAAACGCAAAGCTCGCTGGCATCACCCCGACGACCTCCCGGACCACGCTGTTGACGGTGATCCTCTTGCCGAGCACCTCGGGCGAGGCCCCGAAGCGGGAACGCCACAACCCATCGCTCAGGATCACCACGCCTGAGCTGGCGGGCAGGTCCTCGTCAGGGGTGAACGAGCGGCCGAGTGACGGCTTCACCCCGAGGAGTGGGATCGTCGACGCCGTGACCCAGGTGGCCGTCAACCGCTCGGGCACGTCGGCGCCGTCGGTGATCCAGGTGTTGGCGTTGCCGGTTCGGTAAAACCCCACCGCCCGGAGCCGCTGCGCGTGACGTTGGTAGGTGAAGTACAGCGCCGGCGGCTGATCGACCTGCCGAGGCCCGGTCCCGTGGAGGTCGAGCCCCACGCTCACCAGTCGATCCGGATCGGCGTACGGCAGGGGCGCGAGGAGGACGTCGTGCACGATGGTCCAGGCCGCCGCGACCGCGCTCGTGCCGAGGGCGAGCGTCAGGATGGCGGCGAGGGTAAACCCGGGCGTGCGTCCGAGCGAGATCACGACGTGGCGGAGCGCGTTCGGCATCGGGACCTGGATTGGCAGTTCCCCCCAAGCTATCCGCGAGCTCGCGGGCAGAGAAGCCGGGGAGGCTTTGGCGACGCCCGTGGCAGGGCCACACGCCGGCTGCTAGCTTGACGGTAGATCAGAACACCCTCGCGAGCCATCTCATGTCGACGCCCCGTTCAACGTTCCCGGCCCGAACCTTCGTCTGGTTCGCCGTCCTGCTCTCCATGCTCGCGGGACGAGCCGACGCGCAGAGAATCCCCGGGCTCGATTCGCTGATCGCGAAGCGGATGGCGGAGGCTCACATCCCCGGCCTGGCGGCCGCCTTGATCGATTCGGGGCGAGTCGTCTGGACCGGGACGTTCGGCTATGCAGACGTGGGATCGAAGACGAGGGTCACCGACAGCACGCCGTTCCAGATTGCCTCGGTGAGCAAAACGATCACCGCGACCATCCTGATGACGCTCTACGCCGCGGGGCGGTTCGGGCTGGAGGACGACGTCAACAGGTACCTGCCGTTCAGCGTCCGCAATCCGTCGCACCCGACCGCTCCGATCACCTTCCGGCAACTGCTCAATCATCGCTCGAGCATCGCCGACAACATGACGTTCTATGGTCCGTACTGGAGCAAGTCGAACGGAGACGTGCGGACGCCCCTCGGGAGCTACCTCGAGAACTACTTGTCGCCCAAGGGGCGGGACTACGCGGCGGCGAACTTCCTGAAGGCGGCTCCCGGCGACACCACCCAGTATTGCAACACGTGTTACGCGCTGATCGGCTTTCTCGCCGAGCGGATCTCGGGACAGCCGTTCGCGGCGCTGTCGGCGGCGACGCTGTTCGAGCCGCTCGGGATGCGGGAGACCCACTGGTTCGCCAGCGACTTCGCCCCGAACGTTCCGGCGACGCCGCATCGCTATGCGGCCGACACCGGATTCGTCGGGTACGGGCAGAACGGCTATCCCGACTGGCCAGCCGGGACCCTGCGAACGAGCATCCGCGACCTGGCTCGGTTCCTGGCGATGTACGCCAGCGGCGGAGTCGCTGACGGGAAGCGAGTCCTGGCAGCGAGCGTGGTCACGACGATGGCACCGTCCGATCTGCATGGAGGCTTTCTCACCTGGTGGCCGTTGGGCGTCTCGAACGGCGAGGTGCTCTACAACCATGGTGGGGGTGACAACGGGGTCCGGACGACGATGGCGGTGGCGCCAGGCGGGAAGCGGGCGGTCGTCATACTCACCAACGGTGAGGTGCAGGTGGAACAGCTGGCGGCGGAGATTTACGCCCGGATGCGAGAGCGGCCGATCCAGTAGACGGGACCGGCGGATCGGCTGACGGCTGGCTGCGACGATCCGATGCGGATCCTCGACGTTGCCGGCGAGTTCTGGATCCGCCAGCACTCGATCCTCCTGGCCGTGGGACCGGCTCGGTCGCCGACCCCAGGGCGGAGGCGCGGCGCCTGCTCGGCCCCGTGTTCGACGTCGGGCAATCTCGGTGCAAGCGCCGCCTCACTGGGCGCGGAACTCGACCACCATCCCCGCCGCCGCGGAGGCCGGAATTCGAAGCCGGCCTTCGTGGTCTTCGAACGGGACGCCGTTCGAGATCAACACCTGCCGGCAGCGGCCGAGATCCTCGACCGCGAACTCGATTCCGATGCCGTACCCACCGAGCAGGCCGCACCAGGCCGGTGCGGCAGCCCCGTAACGACGCTCGAGGCCGGCGGGGTCGACGATTTCGAGCCGCTCTCCTCGCGGCGTGACGAACAGCACCCGGTCCGGAGTTGCCGTGGTCGGCCGAGCGCCGAACATCGTGGCGAAGTAGTCGACCTGAGCGCCCGGGTCGTCGGCCACGTAGGTCAGGCCGACGACGTCGGTGGCGCCGTTCGGGTGCCGCTGCCAGGCGGGCACGAAGATCGTTGCGGGTTTGTAGTGGTGCGACAGGAACAGGGTCAGGTATCGGTAGCGATCCTCGCGCCAGACGTAGAAGCAGTGGCTGTTGGTCTCGTCGCTGCCGCCGTCGGGCATCGGCACCGTCCGCCGGGCGTTGAGGATCGGGTCGGGGATCAGGCCCTGGGCCGCGATGGCCATCCGATCGGCGGGGAGGTCGTCGGAGGTAAGGCTCACGATGGCCATCCCGTCGCCGCACTGGAACCGGGGAAGCATCCGATCGCGCAGCAGCGGCAGCGACCGGTCGAGATCGGCCACGATCTCGTAGTACGTGTGTCCCAGCTGGAACACCCGGTTGCAGGATCCGATCTCGACGTGCCGGGCCACCGGCAGGACGTGGAAACCGAGCCGCTCGAAGGCCAG
>JAEUJH010000882.1 GCA_016794825.1 Gemmatimonadota bacterium | reverse complement strand
GCTCGACCGGCAGATCAAGGTGAAGGGGACGGTCGGGCTGGTCGTCGGTCTGATCGACGCTGACGGCACCCGCCGCACCTTTGCCGCCGGCAAGGCCGACAACGGCGACCTGACACTCGACGGCAACACCCTGTTCGAGATTGGCTCGATCACCAAGACCTTCACCACGGGCCTCCTGGCCGAGATGGCCTCCAGGGGAGAGGTCAAACTCGACCAGCCGGTCCAGTCGCTCCTGCCGGCGGCGGTCAAGATCCCGAGCCGGAATGGCCGCGAGATCACGCTCCTCGATCTCGCGAGCGTCTCGTCGGGCCTGCCCGGCATGCCGAACAACTTCAAGCCGGCCGACCCGCGCAACCCGTACGCCGACTACAGCGTCCAGCAGCTCTACGACTTCCTGAACGGCCACACCCTGACGCGCGACATCGGCTCCCAGTACGAGTACTCCAATCTCGGGATGGGACTGCTCGGTCACGCGCTCGCGCTCAAGGCCGGCACCAGCTACTACGACCTCCTGACCCAGCGAATCCTCAAGCCCCTCGGCATGCGCGACACCTGGATCGAGCTTTCACCCGCGCTTCGCCGCCGGCTGGCGCTGGGCCACAACCCCGCGGGCGCCGTGGTGTCGAACTGGGACATCCCGACGCTGGCCGGCGCCGGCGCGCTCCGTTCGAGCGTGAACGACATGTTCCGATACCTCGCGGCCAACCTCGATTCGACCTCGAAGCCACTTGGCCGAACCTTCGCGTCGACCCACGTCAAGCGGACCGAGACGGGCCGGCCCGGCCTCACGGTCGGGATGGGGTGGCACATCCTCAAGACCCCGGCCGGCACGGTCGTGTGGCACAACGGAGGGACCGGCGGTTACCGCACGTTCACCGGGTTCGACCCGGTCCGGCGCGTCGGCGTCATCGTCCTCTCCAACTCGTCGGTCTCCGTGGACGACGTCGGCCTCCATCTGCTCGACCCCGCCGTCCCGCTGACGTCGCCGCCGCCGGCCCGGAAGGAAGTCGCGATCGATCCGGCGGTGCTGCCGGCCTACGCCGGCACCTATCAGCTCGACCAGGACGTCATCATCACCGTGACCGTTGCCGACGGGGCGCTCTGGGTCGAGGCCACCGGGCAGCCCAAGGCCCGGGCCCTCGCCGAGTCGCCGACGAGCTTCTTCTTCAGGGAGTCGCCGGTGGTGATCGCGTTCGTGAAGGACGCGAGCGGGACGGTGACCGAACTGGTGGTCCGCCAGCCCGGCGGCGAAGCGGTGGCCAAGAAGATCCGCTGACGAGTCGAGGCTCGGATGATCCAGCTTCCCGTCCGAGAGCCGTGCGACCTGTGCGAGGGAATGGCGGGTCGCGAGGAGCGGTGGGCGATCATCGAAGAGGGCGAACACACCCTCACCGTCATCAATCCGTGGCAGTTCGAGGTCGGGCAGTGCTGCGTCATCACCCGCCGGCATGTCGCGACGCTGCTCGATCTCTCGCCCCAGGAGTGCGGGACGATTCTGGTCGC
>JAEUJH010000857.1 GCA_016794825.1 Gemmatimonadota bacterium | reverse complement strand
GCCCGGAGCGCGTGGGCCTCGGTCAGCATCCGGTAGGTCTTCCCGGTCCCCGCCGCCGAACCGATGTAGAGCTTCAGCCTGCCCCGATCCCGGGTCCGGACCAGATCGGCAAAGGTGCCGTCGACGGGCGGGGGGATGGCGAGGCCCGACATGGCGTCGTTCAGCCGCGGGGCAGGCGACGGCGGAGCACGAAGGTCCCGGTAAAACTCACGGCGGCACGCTGTACGGCGGACCAGCGCCCCGCCACCGAGTCGCCCAAGAGAACGCCTCGCAGCCGGAGCGGACGGGACGCGCCCGGACCGATGATCAGCACGACCGAGTCGGCGTGGAGCGTCGCCACGACCTCGGGGAGTTCCCTTCCGGCCAACCCGGGGGACACGTCGCCGAGCGCAAGGTCGTGGACGCCGACGTCGAGGGGAACGCCCTCGAGATCGGGAACCGTCACGCCGGCCCGGTTGACGAGCAGCGCCACCGTACCCCGAACCTCGTCGGGCCGCCGCAGCCCCGGCACGGGGTCGACCGTCAGGACCGCGGACCAGTCGCCCTCGAGCACCGAGGCCGCGGCGAGATCGATCGGGGCCGGCGAACGGCAACCGGCGCCGACCAGGCCAAGGAGCCCGACGACCCACCAGCGACCAACCAGCCTGCGTCCCGGTTTCATCGGGCCCTCCTAGAAGGAAACGCCAAGGGACGTCACCAGGACCGCGTTTCCCTTCGAGAGGCCACCGGCGCCGTCCCGACTCGGGAAGATCCGATCCGACCCTCCGACCCCCCGGAACTCCGTCCGCCAGAGAACTCGTTCGGCGGTGACCACGTCGACGCCGACCGAGCCGCCCCAGACCCGGAAGCCGGCTGGGAAGCCGGTCACGACGATGACCTGATCGGGATCGGCGTAACGCTCGACGCGACCCGAAAGGCCGACCCGCTGAGTGGCCTGCACGTTCCCGATCAAGGCTCCGCCGTACCAGGTCGACCGACGCCCGCCCGCGGATCCCTCCTCGACGCCGATGTCGACGGTGGCGATTACCAGCGACCGCGACGACGGGGTCAGCCGGAGACTCGCCCCCTGGAAATACCGGGTCCGCCCACCCGACCCGGCCGGGATCTCGTTGCCGATGAGGTTGTACGCCGACAGCGTCACCGCCGGCGACGCGACATACTCGAGCCGCAGGCCGACCGACTTGGCGTCGTTGTTCTCGCTGATGATCTGCCAGCCGTTCACCACGTTGACCTGGGCGGAGAACCGGGCGGACGGCGTCCAGGTGAGCCGGGCGCCGGCCTGATAGTAGGGCGAATAGTCGGCGATCAGCGACCGGGTGTAGGTCGGATTGTCCCGCGAGATCCAGCTTTCCGATCCGACATGCGACAGGTACACGCCGCCATCGACCCAGACCTCCCGGCCGAGCCGAACGCCAACGATGGCCTCCTGCAGGTGTCGCGACAGCGACGGGCCGCTCACCGCGCCGACGGCCGGCTCGGCGGCGTAGTTCGCCTGCACCGACGTTCCCGCCTGGAGCGCCACCCGGGCCCGGATCCCGTTGCCGTCGAGCCGGGCCTCGAGAAACGCGAGGTTGACGTTGAACTCATGGTGTCGCGCGGCCTGGGTGGTGAACCCGCGATCGAACGCCGCCGGCCTCCCGAAGTCGTGGGCAACGTAGGTGTCGACGAACCCGCCGAAGGTCACCTTCGGACCGGTGGTCTCTTGCGCGGCGGCCCCGGAAACGGCGCCGATCACGAACCCCGAGCACAGCAGCGCGATCCGCATGAACCGGACTCCTACCGCCCCCGTCGACCCAAGGCGCTGTCGAGGGCAATGTTGAGCAACAGGACGTTGACGCGCGGCTCGCCGAAGAAACCGAACTGCCGGCCTTCCGTGTGCCGGGCGAGGATTTCCCGGACCTGATCAACACCCACCCCGCGGGCTCCGGCCACCCGCGCCACCTGAAGCGCCGCATTGGCCGGCGAGATATGGGGGTCGAGGCCTGACGCCGAGCGGGTCACCATGTCCGCCGGGATCGGCCCCAAGACCCCGTCCACCTTCCGCACCCGGGCCACCGATTCGGCGATCAGGGTGTCGACCAGTTTCCGATCGGTCGGCCCCTTGTTGGTGCCGCCCGAGGCGGTCGGGTCGTAGCCGGTACCTGCCGCCGACGGACGGGGGTGGAAGTACTCGGGCCGGGAAAACCCCTGCCCGATCAGCGCGCGTCCGACCACGACGCCATCGACGGTCACCAGCGACCCGTTGGCCTGGCGCGGAAAGAGCAGCTGGGCCAATCCCGTCACCACGCCGGGGTAGACGAACCCGGTCATCAGGCAGAGGACCACTGCCCCGAGCAGCGCGGGCCGGAGTTGCCTGGCGAGCATGGCCTTCATACCAGCCTCAACAGAACCAGCGCGACGTCGATGAGTTTGATCCCGATGAACGGGACCACCAGCCCCCCGCCACCGTAGAGCCACAGATTCCGGCGGAGGATGACGGC
>JAEUJH010000773.1 GCA_016794825.1 Gemmatimonadota bacterium | reverse complement strand
TTCTTTCCCGGCTCGCTCGTGAACACCCCGATGTCGATCGCCTGATCGAGCGGGGCCTCGGTCTCGACGCCCTTCGCGTCGGCGTAGAGCTTTCGGGCCTCGACGTCGATCGCCACCGTCCACTTGCCGTCCGCTCCCGCCGTTGCCCGACTGCCGGTCACCTTGAGGTCGAAGAGCGTGATCCGCTCGAACAGATCGGTGATCAGTTGCTGCTGATCCGGAGCGGCTTCGGCCCGGAGTCGGTCGATCAGGTCGCGTGAGGTCGGGTACGGCGGGCCCTTGAAGGCGTAGGCCTGGATCAGCGATCGCAACGCCCGATTGACGGCCTCCTCGCCCATGACGTCGCGGAGCAGGTACATGACCAGGCCGCCCTTCTGGTAGCGGATGTGGGCCTGGTTCTCGACCCGCGCCAGGGGGACCTCGCCGATCCGATCGCCGCCGCGACCCCGAAGGTACCCGTCGAGCGATTGCTTCAGGAACCGACGAATTTCCGCCATGCCGTACATCCGCTCCATGACCATGAGGGCGGAGTACTGCGCCAGGGTTTCCGAGAGCACGGTCTGCCCCTGCACGTCGGCGCCGATGACCTGATGGGCCCACCACTGGTGCCCGACCTCGTGAGCGGTGACGTACGTGATGCCGTCGACGCGGTTCGGGTCGGTGGCGTCGATGATGAAGCCGGCCGCCTCCGAGAAGGGGACGGTGCCGGGGAACGCCTGCGCGAAGTTCATGTACGCCGGGAACTCCACGATCCGGAGCTGGCGGAACTGGAACGGGCTGAAGTTCGTGGTGTAGTACTCGAGCGACGCCTTCATGGCCCGAATCATCCGGTCCACGCTGAAGTCGTGCGCCGGGTGGTGGTAGACGGCCAGTCCCACGTCGTTCCAGCGGTCCTCCCGAACGGCATAACGCGCCGACTGGATCGAGAAGAAGTGGTGAATGGGCGACTCGGTCTTGAAGCGCGAGATCCGCCGGCCATCCTCCACCCGGGTGTCGACGAGTTGCCCCGGGGCGATGACCACCTGATCCGCGCCGCTCGACACGGTGATCTCGGCGTTGACCCAGTCGCTGTCGTGGCGGAAGTAGGTGTTGGCCCGGGCGCTCTCGTCCTCGAGCGGTGGCGGCCGGAGTTCCGAGACCAGCCCATACCGGCGCCGGGTGTTCCGCTCCTCGAGGAGCATGAACCGCGACATCCCGACCCAGGGAGTCACCTGGAAGTTGTCGAGAAACGTCCCGTTGGCGACGACCCGGGTCTCGTTGTGGGTGTTCCGGAACCCGATCTGCTGCCGGCGGGTCTGGAACCGGACCTCGGCCCGCTGGCCCGGTTCGAGGGGGCGGTCGAAGGTGAAGATCCGGTAGTGAAGGTCCGGCAGATCGCGGGTCGGCCGGGCGCCGTCGATCTCCAGCGACTCCATCTCGAGGTCGCCCCAGACCCAGGGACCGAGGAACGTCCGCTTTTCGTGGCCCCGGGCCCAGGAGATGTGGATCTCCGGGAGCGGTGCCGAGGTCTTGTTCTCGACCACGTAACGCCCGCGGGTCACGACCCGGGGCTCGTTCGGGTAGATCGCGACGTCGAGGGTGACGTCGGTGATTCGGGGCTGCGGGACCTTCTCCATGGGCAGCAGGGCCTTCTCGTACTCCGCCTCCCACCGCTGCCCGTCCTCATAGGTTCGATAGACGTTGAGGACGTTGGTGTTGTAGAAGATGTACCCGCCCAGGGAGGCCATCACGACGGCCGCGGCGGCGATGGTCCACCCCGGCGCGCCCCGGAGCCGGGCGGGGAGTCGCTTGAGCCTGCCCCGAAGCGGGGCCGACGCTCCCCGCCGCCAGAAGCCGTAGGCCAGGACGGTCAGGATCAGCGCGGCCGCGGTCCAGTACCCGCGGAACCACGCCGCATGGCGGGCAAAGTTGCCCTGGCCGTTCATGTCGGAGAGCGGGACGGCCGAAGTCCCGGCGTACTGATAGAGATTGTGCTCGAAGCCGAACTTGGTGAGCGTGAGCTGGCCCGCGAGGAACAGCACCATCACCAGGAGACCCACGAACTTGTGGGGCACCAGGGTCTGGATGAAGACCGCCAGCACGGCGAACAGGAGCATGTTCACCACCCACGGCACGGCATACCAGGTGACGTAGTGGCCGAACTCCAGGGTGGTGTAGCCCTTGGCCAGCTGGACCAGGATCGCCGCCCCGATGCTGCCGAAGGCCAGGGCAACCAGGACGATGGTGATGGCGATGATCTTGGGAACGAGGAACGCCCAGTCGGCGGCCGGCGTGGCATCGAGGATCTCGTGCACCCGGCGTTCCCGATCCCGCCAGACCAGTTCGCCGGCGTAGTAGGCGGCGATGACCAGCGGGTAGGTCGTGAACTGGCTGAACAGGGTCTGGATCATGAGCCGGGTGACCGGCAGCGTGACGCTGACCGAATCGTCACCGGCAATCCAGAGACCGATGAACGCGTTCACCAGGGTAATGCCGACCAGGATGAAGAAGGCCGGGCT
>JAEUJH010000981.1 GCA_016794825.1 Gemmatimonadota bacterium | reverse complement strand
CCGATCGGGCCCGGGGCTTTGACCGCCCGGGCGCGCTCTCGATACGTTACCCGGACCATGCGGATCCTCACCGCGCACCTGTTCCCGGGCCTGCACCGCCAGCTGATCACGCTCCTCGACGGCCTGGGCGCCGCCGACTGGGCCAGGCCGACCGTGGCCGGCGCCTGGCGGGTTCGCGACATCGCGGCGCATCTCCTCGACGTGCAGCTCCGCCGCCTCTCGGCCCATCGGGACGGACATCGGGCCAACCCGCCCACGCGCCCCCTCGACCGCCCCGCGGATCTGGTCGCGTTCCTCAACGAACTCAATCGCACCTGGGTCACGGCGTTCCAGCCGGTCAGTCCCCGGCTGCTGGTCGACCTCCTTTCCCTGGTGGGCCCTCAGTTGGCCGAGTTCGTGGCCACCGTCGATCCCGACGGACCGGGCCTCTACCCCGTGGCCTGGGCCGGCGAAACGTCCTCTCCCGCGTGGTTCGACCTGGGCCGCGATTACACCGAACTCTGGCATCATCAGGCCCAGATCCGACTGGCCGTCGGCGCCGAAGCCCTCGAGAGCCGGGAGTGGCTCCACCCGGTACTCGCCCTCGCGGCGCGGGGCCTGCCGTGGGCGCTGCGCCACTACCCGCGACCTGAAGGCTCGGTCGTCCGGCTCGAGATCGAGGGCGAGGCCGGCGGAACCTGGTCGGTGGTGGCGAATCGAACCGGTTGGACCCTGACCGACGGCCTGACGACCGCTGGCCCGAGCACGGCGGTCGGCCGAACGGATTCCTCGCCCGGACCGAACGACCGCCGCGCCGAACGGCCTGCGGACCCGGTCCCGGTGGCGACGGTGCACCTGCCAGCCTCGGTGGCCTGGCAGGTGTTCTTCAACGCCCGCGATCTCGAAGCCGCCCGGGCCGCCGCCCGGATCGACGGCGACCCCGACCTGGCCGACGCCGTGCTCCGTCTCCGCAGCGTGATGGTGTGATGGTGGGTCCGGTCGAACTCGTCACCCCGCGCCTCCGGCTGCGCCAATGGCGCCCCGATGACCTGACGGCGTGTGCCCGGATGGTTGCCGATCCCGAGGTCATGAAGTTTTTCCCCGCGCCGCTATCCCGCGCGGAGAGCGACGAGCTGGCGGCCCGGTGCCGATCCCTGATCGAGGAACGAGGCTGGGGTTTCTGGGCGGCCGAATTGCGGGAGGCGGCGACCTTCATCGGCTTCGTGGGGCTTCACATCCCGAGCGCCGACTTGCCGTTCAGTCCCTGCGTCGAGGTCGGCTGGCGCCTGGCCCGGGAGCACTGGAGCCGCGGCTACGCCACCGAAGCGGCCACCGCGGCCCTCGAGTTCGGCTTCACGACACTCGGCCTCGGCCAGATCGTTTCGTTCACCACGCTCGGGAACGTCCGTTCCCAGGCGGTCATGCACCGGCTCGGCATGCGGCGGGATCCGGAGCCCTTCGAACATCCCGCGCTGCCGGTGGGCCATCCGCTCCGAGCCCACTGCCTCTATCGGTTGGATCGGAACGTCTGGCTCGACCGGGCCCGGCCTCAGGCGGACGCCGCCACCTCGCGCAGCTTGCCAAGGAACCATGGCCAGCCGAACGGATAGTCGCTGATGTCCGCGGCCCGGACGAACCCGCCGTGCACCAGCGTAACTCGAGTACCCTCCGCCACCGGTTCCAGATCGAAGGCGATCGTCTGGCCCGTGACCGAGGGGTCGCCCCGCCAGTCGGTCCAGTCGACCACCAGCCGTCGATCGGGAATCAGCTCGAGGATCCGCGTCGGCCCGCCCACGACGTCGCGG
>JAEUJH010000693.1 GCA_016794825.1 Gemmatimonadota bacterium | reverse complement strand
ACCCCTTCGAGCGCCAGCTTGGCGGTCAACTCGTCGACCAGCGGCGTAAACCGGAACAGGGTGTCGGTCCGGAACGTGTCGGCCGGGAAGCGATGAGGGAAGACCGTGGCATCGCCGTCGACCTCGAAGATCACGTCGTCATTTTCGGGATACTCCGACTCGGGCCGGAGCAGATCCCAGGACTTCCCGGCGTACTGGCTGGCGTGGGCCCGGGCGTTGAAGTCGCGCACCCAGTCGGGCAGTCGGCTGGCGTACCAGGTGCTGGTGGTAAAGCGGCCGTTGTGGGTGGAGAACCAGAAGACCTGCTGCTTGGACTGGCCGATCGGGAGAATGGCGCCGCGGTCCTTGGCGGAGACCGACAGGGCCTTGGTGGCCGGGTTGGCTTTGACGAGCCAGTCGGTCAGCGTGGAGCCTTGGAACCGGAAGGGCGAGGCCCCGGGATCGCTCGAGTCGAGCAGGGGCGAGGTCGAGTCGTTGACGCCGAGGACGTTGCGGGTGATGCCGGTGCTGCGCGGAAACCGGCCGGACATGGTGCTGGCGTGCCCGGGGGCCGTTTCGGTAATGGCGTAGTCCTGGTGGGCGTCGGTGAAGAACGCGCCGCCGCGGAGGAGCCGGGCCAGGCCGCCGTTCAGCTGGGCGCCGTAGCGCTCGAGGTAGTCCGGACGGAACTGGTCGACGGTAATGAAGACGAGCAGCGAGGGCCGGGCGGCCGGGGTGGGCGTCGGCGTGGGGGTGGCGCCGGAACAGGCGGTCCCCAAGACGAGGGCCAGCAAGGGGACCCGACGGCGGAGTCGGGAAGCGACGGCGATGCTCACGGCAACTCCTGGAAGCGACGGCGGGACAGGGGATCGGCGGGAAGTCTGTTGGGCGGCGGGGGAGGGCGCAAGGCACCGGGTCGCCTCATTTCCGCCGTAGGGGGGAGGGGGTTCAGACCCCCAACCCTGGTTGCGGCACCGTTGATTAATCGTTTAATTAAGGCCCGATGCCGATCCTGGGACCCGAGTCCGATCCCCCGCCCCACCGCCTGGCCGCCGGCCCCGCCTCGGCCGACGTCATTCTCCACGCCGCCGAGGAGCTGTTCGCCGCCAAGGGCTTCAAGCGCACCACCATCAAGGACATCAGCAACGCCTCGGGGATGAACTCCGCCCTGATCTACTACTACTTCGACAACAAGACCCGGCTCTACCACCTGATCCTGACCCGGTTGGTCCTGGCGTTGAAGAAACGGGCCGTCCCCGCCATCAAGAAGGCCCGTTCGATGGAGGACATGATCCGGGGCATCGTCGACGCGCAGGTCACCCTCTTCGGCAATCACCCCCGGGCCGCGGCGCTCCTGATTCGCGAAATGGTCGACCACCAGGCCGAGTTCGCCCACGGGCTGATTACCCAGCTCACCGCCGAGCTGTTTCGGCCCGCCTGCCGCATCATCGACCGCGGCAAACAGGACGGGTCCATCCGCGCCGACGTCGACAGCCGCTACGCCGCCATCTCGACGATCTCGCAGGTCGTCTACTTCAGCCTGGCCGGGCCCGCCATTCGTCTCTGGCTCGAACGGCGCGGCCCGTTTCCGACGATTCCCGACCTGAAGGAGTTCGGGCGGCACGCCTCGGAGTTCGCGATCGCGGCCCTCCGGCCCGTCCCGGCCCCGACGGACGCCAAGCACCCCTGGGGGCGCGCCGCTCGGGCCGAACTGCGGGCCGACCCGCCCACCGCCGCGGAGCGGGCCGAAATGCGGGCCTGGTCGAAGTCGAACAAGTCCCGGTCGAGGCCCCGATCCCGGCCGTGACCACCGCAAAGCGAGGTTCCTGGATGAGGCAGCGAGGTTCCTGGATGGGGCACCGAGGTTCCTCGATGGGGCTGCGAGGTTCCTCGATGGGTCAGCGAAGCTCCTCGATGGGTCAGCGAGGTTCCTGGATGGCTCAGCGATTGATCGCGGCGCTGGCCCTCGCCACCCTGACCGCGTGCGGCCGCGGCGACGCCGGCCCACTCACGGCCCGGGGGACGATCGAAGTCCCCGAGATCGACCTGGCACCGACGGTCGGCGCCCGGGTCGTGAGCATCGGGGTCGACGAGGGTCACATGGTTCAGATGGGCGACACCGTCGCCCTGCTGTCTCAGGCCGACATGCCGGGCTCCCTGGCGGCTCAGCGCGCCCGGGTCACCGGCGCCGAGGCCAACCTGCGCGACCTCGAACGCGGCGCGCGCCCCGAGGAGACCGAACGAGCGCGAGCCGAACTGGCCGCGGCCACCGCCGAGGCCGAACGTACGGCGACCGACCGCGATCGACTCCGCAGCCTGTTCAGCAAGGAAGTGATTTCGCGGCAGCAGCTCGACAACGCCGAGGCCGCGGCCCGGGTCGCCTCGGAGCGGCGGCGGAGCGCGGCCGAGGCCCTGGCCCTGCTCGAAGCCGGCTCCCGCCGCGACCGAATTGCCGCCGCTCGCGCCGAGGTGGCCAACGCCCGGGCCGCGCTGGCCAGCTGGGAGGCGCGCGCGGCCGATCTGGTGCTGACCGCCCCCGTGCCGGGCCGAATCCTCAGCCGGCAGGCCGAGCCCGGAGAGTTCCTGGGGCCGGGCATCCCGGCCGTCACCCTGGGCGAGATTGCCCGACCGTGGGTGCGGGTCTTCGTCCCGGCGGCCCGCATCGCCGAGATCCGGGTCGGCGACCGCGCGACGATCACCGTCGACGGGACGACCCAGACCGTCGGCACGGCCCGGGTCGTCGCCATCAACACGCGGGCCGAGTTCACGCCTCGCGTGGCCCTGACCGAGGCGGAACGGGCCGATCTGATGTTCGGGGTCAAGCTCGACCTCGAGGCCCCGTTCGAGGGCGTCCACCCGGGGCTCTGGGTGTCCGTCCGGTTTGGCCAACCGGCGGGCGCCGACCGGTGAAACCTGGACCGGTCGAACCGCCTAACGTGAGGCGATCGCCCTCGTCCCGCCGGGATCGGCGGTGGGTGCCGCCGATGATGCGACGACCCGCGCCGCCCGGCCGACGCCGGACGAGGCAGCCGTGAGCGGCATCGACTCGACGTCGGCGGAACCCGGGGTCCGGACCCAAGGCCTCGCGAAGCACTTCGGCGCATTGATCGCCGTGGCGGGCCTCGACCTGGAGGTCCGCCGGGGCGAGGTGTTCGGCCTCCTCGGCCCCAACGGATCCGGCAAGACGACCACGATCCGGATGCTGACCGGGCTCCTTGCCCCGACCTCGGGCGCCGCGACGGTCGTGGGCATCGACGTGGTCCGGTCGCCGGAACTGGTCCGGCGGCGGATCGGGTACATGTCGCAGCGCTTCGGCCTCTACGAAGACCTGACCGTCGAGGAGAACATCAAGTTCTACGGCGGCGTGTACGGGGTGGTCGGGGCCGAGCGGAAGGCGCGGATCGACGAGCAGTTCGTCACCTATCGGCTCGGCGACCGCCGCCGTCAGCTGGCCGCCACGCTGTCGGGCGGGTGGAAGCAGCGCCTGGCCCTCGCGTGCGCCACCGTCCACCGACCGGATCTCGTCTTCCTCGACGAACCGACGGCGGGCGTCGACCCGGCGTCGCGCCGGCTCTTCTGGCAGCTGATCAAGGAGCAGGCCGCCGCCGGGATGACGATCATCGTGACGACCCACTACATGGACGAGGCCGAACGGTGCGAACGGCTGGCCTTCCTGTCCCGCGGCCACCTGATCGGCGTGGGCACGCCCGGCGAGGTGACCGCTCGCTTCGGCATGGCCACCATCGAGGACGTCTTCATCGAGCTCCAGCGCCGCGACGAAGGCGCCACTGACGGCCGGCCGCCGGCCCCGCCCGCGGAGGCCGCCCGTGGGTGAGATCCGGCGATGGCCCTTCTGGGCGATGCTGTGGAAGGAGTTCGTCCAGCTCCGCCGGGACCGTTTCACCCTGGCGATGATGACCGGCATTCCGGTCATCCAGATCGCCCTCTTCGGCTACGCGATCCAGACCGAGGTCCGGCACCTGCCGACCGTGGTGCTCGACGAGAGCCGGTCGGCCGCGAGCCGGAGCCTGGTGACGGCGCTGGAGAACACCGGAAACTTCGACGTGATCGACGCGGTGACCGACCGGGACGCGGTCAAGCGCGCCATCGAGCGGGGCGACGCCAAGGCGGCCCTGGTGATCCCGCCCGACTTCGATCGGGACCTCAAGCGTCGGCGCGAGGCCACCGCGCAGGTCATCGTCGACGCCGCCGACCCGCTGTCGGCGTCCGCGGCGATTTCCGCCGGCGGTCAGCTCGGCGCGATCCAGAGCCGCCAGCTCCTGGCCCGAGGCAGTCCGAGGGTCCCGTCGATCGACGTCCGGGTCCGGCCCTGGTACAATCCGGGCCTCCGGAGCGCGGTCTACATCGTGCCGGGCATCATCGGCGTCATCCTGTCGATGACGATGGTGATCATCGCGAGCATCGCGGTCGTCCGGGAGCGGGAACGGGGAACGCTCGAGCAGCTCATCGTCACCCCGATCGGGAAGACCGCGCTGATGCTCGGGAAGATCGTGCCGTTCATGATCATCGGGTACGTGCAGATCACGGTCATCCTGCTGGTCGGGCGGCTATTGTTCCGGGTGCCGATCGTCGGGAACATCGCCGAGCTCTACCTGGTGGCCCTGCCCTTCATCATCGCCAGCCTCGGCGTCGGGCTGCTGGTGTCGGCGGCGGTCAAAACCCAGGCCCAGGCGATGCAGCTCGGGTTCTTCTACCTGCTGCCGAACATCCTCCTTTCGGGGTTCATGTTCCCCCGGGAGGCGATGCCCGAGCCGGCCCAGTGGATCGGCGCCGCGCTGCCATTGACCTATTTTCTCAAGACGCTGCGCGGGATCCTGCTCAAGGGGGTCGGCGTCGCGGAGTTGTGGCGCGAGACGGCCGTCATGGTAGGCTTCTCCGTGCTCCTGGTATCCCTGGCCGTGCGCCGGTTCCACAAGACGATCGAATAGGCCGCCCCATGCTCGAGAAGGTCAACGCCATCCTGGCCCTGTTCTCCACCGAGCGTCCCGAACTCTCGGTCATCGA
>JAEUJH010000670.1 GCA_016794825.1 Gemmatimonadota bacterium | reverse complement strand
ATCAACCTCGCCTCCGGCGGCCGGCCGCCGGTGGCGATGGCCGCCGCCTCGGTTGGCGAGCCCCGCACCAACAGCACCTCGGCCCCCGCGCCACGACCACCATGGCGGACCCGGATGAGCTTCCGGACCCAATCCGCCCGATCGAGCAGCTCTTGGACCTCCGCCCCGATTCCCGCCGCCTGCCGCGACCGGAACGCGATGTCGAGGGGCCAGGTCCAGGCCGCGCCCTGCACCGAGGCGTCGCGGGTCCAGACCGACCTCGCGTCGAGCGAGGGCGTGTCCACCAACAGCCGCGCCACCTCGGCGGCGCTGGAACCACCGATCACTTCGATCCGCCGGCCCTTGGACACCTCGCTCCGATTCCACAGCGAGGCCAGTTCGATGACGGAAGCCTCGACCTGTTCGTCGAGGATGACCTTGGCGGAGGCGTCGATCCGAAGGGGATCGTCGGGCGGGACCGAGGCGCTGGCCGCCTTCAGTGCCTTGGCGACGGTCGAGGCGATATCTCCGGTGGCGGCGTTCAGCAAGCGCCTCTTGCCCATCATGGCCATCGCAACGCCGACGGCGGCCATGGCGGCCGCGAACGTGCCGGCCGCGAGTTTGGCGCCGGGGTTCTCTTCTTCCGGGGTGGGTAACCCGGCAAATCCCGTCATGGTGCCTCCGGAGTGGTGCTACCCCGTCCAGGTCGCGGGGTCGATCGTGTCGAGACTGACCCCACGCCGCTTTGCCCAGTCGCGCAGGTTCGGGGGTCGGTACGACTGGTCCTCCTGCCAGCGGCGAATGACCGAGGCATCGACGGTTTCGTTGAAGGGGCCAGCCTGACCGGGGGTCCCGTCGGCCGCCTGGGTCGGGTGCATGCCGATGGCGATCGGGCGGTAGTACCGCCGGTTGAGCCGAACGATCCGGTAGAGTCCGCCGAGGAACTCCTTGAAGGAATCGACGATCGCGGCCCGGTGATCGTCGGGCCCCGGCTGGACCCGGCGGCGGAACCGGAGTCCGGTCATCTCCGCCCTCTGCTGCAACCAGGCCAGGGGGATCGAGGCCAGCGCGTCGTCCTCGTACCCGCCACCGACGTTGGCGTGCGCGCCAACAAACCAGCGTTGCTCGACCTGGGGCCCGCGAACCGTCCGGGCCGCTGGTTGCTCGGTGTCGGTGTCGTTGTCGTCGCCGCCGTCGCCATCGGTCGGCGCCGCGGCGGGCGAACCCGAATCGGGGACGAACCGGGTCCACAGCGAGGCCTCGTAGTCTTTGCGATGCTCGTCCACGGCCACCGCGTGGAACAGGTTATCGAACCGGTTACTGGGCCGGGTGTGGTGGAACTGGAAGGCCTTGCGGCCAAAACCGGGGACGTTGCCGAACGGGATGCCGAGCGCCCCGACGGTGTCCCAGACGCCGATGGTGCGGATCCGGACTTGGCGGACGTTGGCCAGCAGGTACTGCTCGTCCGCGGAGATCAACTCGTTCCGGTATCGGCGGCGAACGATGTCCCACAGGGGGGCGGCGGATCGGAGTCGGTAACGCTCGAAGAGCCGGGGCACGTTGATCGAGGCCCCGGGCCAGAGCAGCCCGCACCGGACGATGAGGCCGGCCAGGCTCCGGGCGGTGTAGGCCCCCCGGGAAAACCCGAACAGGAAGATCTCGTCCTTCGGCTCGTACTGTTCGACCAGCCACTGGTAGGCCTGGCGGATGTTGGTGTCGAGGCCAAGCCCGAGCGCGCCCCCTCGGATCCGGTCGGACCAGCCGGTCCCTACCCCGGTGTCGTACCAGGCGAGTTGGGCCGTGCCGTGCTCATCCGTCGGGGCGACCAGCGTCTTGAGACGCCAGACGTTGGTGTTGGAGTCCGGCTTGTTCCAGGTGCCGTCGAGAAAAACCGCCAGTCGTTTGGGCACGGGCCCTCCGGGTGCATCGGGCGACCGGAACGAGGTCCCAATCTCGGAAATATTCCCGGCGAGTTCAAGTTGGGAAAAAACCTTGCTACGCCAACCCCGCCGTCACCAGGAACCGGCTCGCGAAGACCCTCCTGACGTCCGCATCGAGCAGGTCGGTTCGGGCCTGACGCCATTCGTCCGCCGCCGCCCCGTAGAACGCGTTCACCACCGTCGGCGTCAGGCCCACGATCTTGCCCCAGTGAAGCGTGAAAGGAATCCCGGCCGCCACCAGCGCCGACCACATCAGCGAGTAGAACTGCATGGTCCGGGACGACAGCGCCCCGTCGAGATCGAGGATGCAGGTGTGGGGCTTGAACCGGGTAAAGCCGAGGGTGGCGTCGGTGCCCTTGACGAACCGAAGGGCCACGATGGCGGCAAAGGGGCCCTGGTCCCGAATGATCCGCAGGGCAATATCGACGGCCGCGGCCGCGTGCTCGAGGGGGAGCCCGATGGCGCAACCGGCCGCCTTGCCGGTGGTGGTGGTGGCGGAGAAGATCTCGCCGATCGTTCCGGTGATCCCTTTGGGATACAGGGCGTACGTCGACTTGGTCAGGGCCTTGACCAGCTTCGGGATCACGGCCGGGATGGCGTCGGTGAGCGCCCCGATCAGGGCGAGGGCATTGTCGCCCGGCGCCATGGCGCCCTTGGGTTTGGGCGGCGGGTAGCCGGCATGGAACGGATCCTGGTACATCGTGGTCACGTACGCCCCGCCGTCCAGGTCATACGGATTGATGACGACCTCGAAGTGGTACGGTCGCTCCAGCCGTGGGAGGGTCAGGCCCGAAAAGTCGAGCGTGGTGACGGCGTGTCGGAGGGCCGCGTCGAACGGCATTCGCCGGCGGAACATCTGGAGCAGGAAGAGGTCGTCCGTCTCGATTAGAGCGCCGTGGATGATCCCGAACCCACCGAGCGACACCAGGGCCGCGTTGAAGAGGCGGTCGTCGGAGACCAGGGTGGCACCCAGGCGGGTGGCAAAAGCCTCGACCACGACCGGCCGGGACTGCCGCTGCAGGAAGATGTGGCGGTCGGGCCCGGTGATCAGGTGGAGCCCGACCACGTAGTCCTGGATGGCGCCCACGTCGAGTGCGGAACCGTGGGTGCCCGTGGACGCGGCGCCGATGATCGTCTGGCCGTTGCTGGCGCCCGTGGTCCGCAGCGATTGCCCTTCGGCTCGGAGCTTCCGGCTCAGTTCGGCGATCTGGTTGCCGCACTGGACGAACCAGAGGTGCGCCGCATCACCGTCGTAGGCGGGATCGAGGCGTTCCGGGGCCATCCGGAAGTAGAGGTTGAGCGGCTTGGTGTTGTACATCCGACCGGCCGTCGCCGCCACTTCGGAGAACGACCATCCGCCGCCCAGCATCCGAACCGTGGTCTCGTCCTCGATCGCGTCGGCAATCACCGCCTGGAGCGCCTTGGTGGTCTCGAGGTACTCGGCCAGCTGGTCGCCGAGGTCGGGATTGAGGACGTCGTAGAGCGCCTGGACCGGCGTGGTGAAGGTGTGGTGCTTGTTGGTCCACTCCCGGTCGCCGGTGTCGATGATCCGCGGGATCGGATCGGGAACGCCCTTCATGGCTCGACCTCGGGCCCCGCCGGTGCGGCCGGTGCGTCAGGCGGAGCGCCGGGACCGGTCTGCCGCTTGCCGCACCGATACTTGACCGTCATCGGCGACCAGATCCCGAGGGTGGCGATGGTCAGCAGTGAGTAGCCCAGGTTACTGCTGACCGTCACGTCGGCCAGGGTCTGGCTCTGTTGGCAGACGGCCTCCGGCGCCTCGATCCGGGATTTGACCAGCCCCCAGAAGAGCGAGTGCCCGGTGCGGGTTCGATACTCGGTGCCGGCCTCCGGATTCGGCGGGGTGACGACGTACTGATAGCAGCCGGCCAGCAGGGCGAGGCCAACGACCACTCCGAGGGGGCGCATTCGAGCCTCCGGTTTGGGGTCAGGGTCGAGACGTGGCGTAGTAGCGGAGCATCAAGCCGGCCCGGGCGTACGAGCGGCCCCGGGCGCCGATCGGCGCGTCGCTGACGAGAGACGCGACGGCGCTCACGCCTGGCAGGGCGCGAACCTCGACGCTGGCGCCCGGGTGGAGGCGGCGGGTGGCCCGGTCGTAGTACAGCTCGATTCGGTAGTCGGCCGGGGTGGACTTCCGCTGCAACCCGGCCCCGAGCCGTATGGCGGCATCGTCCCGGCCCAGGCTCCGGACCTGCCAGGTCACCAGCAGGTCGAGGCGGCCGTCGAGGGAATGCTGACCCGTGAGCCAGAGGGTGTGACGGAAGCGCTCGGTGCTGTCACCGTCGAGCGCCGCGCCGCGGAGGCGGCCGGCCAGGCCCCATCCCGCGGAGACCTGGATGTCGCCCCGGGCCCGCATCCGGCGGGTGGCGTCGGCAAAGAGCGGTCCGAGGTCGACGCCGAGCCGGGCCACGTCCTCCACCGACGCATCGCCGGGGTCGATGCCGTGGGCGCGGAGCGCCGAGTCCACTTGTTCCGGGAGTCGGGAGTTGAGCACCGGGTCGTGGGGATCGTGGAACGTGGTGCGGATGCCAAGGGCGCCGAGCAACGATCCGGCCGCGGCGGGATCGGACCCGGCCGCCACGGAAAGCGCGGTCTTCGTAATGACCCGGGTCAGGCGGCCGGCCACGGAGTTGGCCCGGTAGTCCGGCAGCCGGCGGGCGCCGCCGCCGAGGAAGAAGTACGGGACGATGTCGACCGCGGCACCGGTGGTCCATCCGGCATTCGGGACGGATTGGTGGACGATCGTGGCGCTGATCGGTTTGGGGGCGCTGCCGCGGAGCACGTGTGCGCCCGCGAGGTCGAGGGCCACGAGCCCGGCGGGTTCGGGGGCGTCAACGTCGAGGACGTAGCGATAGATGTTCGTCTTGGGGGTCTGGCCGGTGGCGGGCGCGGCGGCCGCCAGCGCGGCGGCGAGCGTGGCGATCCAGATCGTGGTGGAACGATGCACGGGTAGCCACTCGGCTGGGGGCTCGGAGGAAGATTCGCCTTGGGGTGGGAAAGGTCAAGCTGGACGGGTCGTGATCGGGGCGGCGGGTCGGGGGGCTGCCGGTTGTCCTGTCCTCGGAGTCGGCGGGGGGATGACTTTCCAGCAATCTCCGCCGTTGCGATGGATGAGCAGGAACGTGCCGTCCCCGTGTGGCATTCACCTGACGAGTCCTCGGCAAAGACCGGGGCGGTTCGCAACGAGTGCTACCTATCTCCTTGGACTGTTCTGTCACCCATGTCTTTGACTGCTCATCTCAAAGGAGTGAAAGCAGCGCGAGCAGCAAACCAATGGCCGAGCCAAGTACAATCCACACTGTGCCCCGCTCCTTGGCCTCGCGTCGCAAGCGCGCCTCTAGTCGGGCCACTGGCCCACGGGAAGAGCGCGTGGCGTTGACGAGAGGAGGTGCCCAATATAGGTCTGCAGCCGCGGAGCCACATTACTGAGATCACGTAGGTCAATCATGGAACCACGTGTGCGCGCATAGATGTCGCCGAGAAAGACCTGGTCGTCGTCTTCCTGATCGATCCATCCGAGATGATTCCGAGGCTTGAGCTGCACGCATACTTCCTCACCATCCCGACTGAGACGGTATGCTTGCTCGAGTAGAGCGATGTGCCTCGCCTCAACACCGAACGATAGCTCTTGGAGCAGGCGATCCAAGTCAGCCATGAGACTCGCACTGAGATCCGTGAAGTAGTTAATGTGCTCGACGGCCTCATGACATCACACCCGAAAGCTGATCCGGATATTATATCGGTTCTCCTCCGGAGGACCGATGCGGAAGAGTCGATTTACCGAAGCCCAGATTGTGGCCGTGCTCCACGAAGTGGAGGCCGGCGCGAAGATCTCCGAGGTCACGCGGCGCCACGCGATCACGGAGACCACCTTCCATCGCTGGCGGAAGAAGTATGGGGGGCTCCAGGTCAGCGAG
>JAEUJH010000660.1 GCA_016794825.1 Gemmatimonadota bacterium | reverse complement strand
AGGACCCGGCCCGGGCCCGTCTTCGGTTCCACCGCGACCGCGCTATTTGGTGACGACATTGACCTTGGCTCCTTCCGCGAGTCCAGGGGGAGGATCGAGCACCACGCTCTCGCCGCCCGTCAAACCGCTCCGCACCTCGCGCCGACCGCCGGACACCGGCCCCGCCGCGATGACCTTCCGCGCGACCATCCCGTCGCGCACGACCCAGACGATCGTCTCCGCCCCTTCGGTGGCCACGGCCGCCGCCGGCACGAAGACCCGGGCCGGCGCGTCGGACGCCACCGTCGTGGTGTCGAGAAACTCGACCCGAGCCCCCATTTCGGGGAGAATCCGCGGATCGCGATCGGTAATGCTGACCTTGACCTGCACCGTGGCCCGCTGCCGATCGGCCGTCGGGACGATCTGGCGGACCCGGCCGCCGAAGCTGGCCGTGGGGTAGGCGTCGAGGACCACCCGGGTGGCCTGCTCGTCGGTGATCTGCGCGATGTACGCCTCGTTGACGTCGACCTCGACCTCGAGGGTCTTGAGATCGGCCATGGTGACGACGGCGCCGCGGGTCAGGCCACCGCCGCTGGCCACCGGGGCCACGACTTCGCCCACCTCGGCGTCCTTGCGGAGGACGGTCCCGTCGAACGGGGCCCGGATCAGGGTGTTCTCGAGATTGGCGCGGGCGTAGAGGATGGCCGCCTCGGCCGCCTTGACCTGCGCCCCTTGGACCGCGATCCGCGCCTCGGCCCCGGCCAGCTGCGACTCGAGATCCTCGACCGTCCGGGCCGCCTCGAGCTTGCGGCTCAGGAGGTCGCGCGCGCGGACCAGGTCGCGCTGGATCTGATCCCGACTGGTCCGCGCCTCCACCAGCGAGGCCTCGGCCCGAAGGCTGTCGGCCACCGCCTGCGCCACCGCCGCCTCGTACTCCGCGTTCTCGAGCCGTGCCAGGACCTGCCCCCGCCGGACCACGGAGCCCTCCTCGACTCCGAGAGCGGCCAGCCGCCCCGCGATCCGCGACGACACCGAAGCCCGGGTGCGGGCGACGACATAGCCGTTGGCCGTGATCCCGACGGCATTGGCTCCGCCGCCGGACACTTCCGCGCGCCCGACCTTCACGTCGGTGCCGCCACCTTTCCGGAGCGCGAACGCCACCACGGCAATGAAGACGAGGGCGGCGCCGGCCAGGAGCGCGGTCCACCCGAGCGCCCGGCGAGGAGCGGCGGTGCTCTGGGTTCGGTCGATCTTGAGGCGTCCGAGGTCGGGACGTTGACTAGTCATGAAGTTAATCTACGGTTTCGGTGTGTCTTCGGCAATAAGCCATAAAGGCAAACCCTCCAACCTGTTACGTACCAGCATTTCGGCGATTTCCAGACCCGGAAATATCGGGTGCTACGTCGTACGACATATCGCGTGACGACGTTTCAAGTCTGCTTCTGGGTCCAATCCGGAAAGCTCAACGACCCTGGTACTTGGGAGGCCTTTTCTCGAGGGCGGCGCGACCGGCTTCCTTGAAGTCCGCCGACACCAGAAGCTTGCGCACCTCGGTGGCGGAAACCCGGAGCGCCTCGTCGGCCGAGATTTCGGCGGCGGCAATGGCCCGTTTGGCGGCCGCGATCCCGAGCGGGGCCTTGGCCGCGATCCGCTCGGCCAGTTCGGTGGTGACCGCTTCGAGCTGATGGCGCGGCACCACCCGGTTGGCGAGACCGAGGCGGAGCGCCTCGGCGGCGTCGAATCGGTCGGCGGTGAAAATCAGTTCCTTGGCCTTGGCCGAGCCGACCAGTTCCGGGAGCCAGGCACAGCCGCCCAGATCGGGAAAGATCCCGAACTCGATTTCGGGCAGCGCCATGATGGCGTCGTCGGCCAGGATCCGGAGGTCACACGCCAGGGCCAGCTGGCAGCCCGCGCCTAACGCGTATCCCTGGACCATCGCGATGGTGGCAAAGCGCGACTCCCGGAGCCACCGGAACGCGTGCTGGACCAGTTCGACCTCGGGGAGCGGGGTCGAGGCACCGGTGGCCTGGCCCAGCAGCACGCCCAGGTCGATGCCGGCCGAAAACGAATGGCCGGCCCCGGAAACCACGACCACCCGGAGGGCGGGATCGTCCTGAAGGGCGACCCCGACCCGCCGCAGTTCGTCCCACAGTTCGAGCGACTGGGCATTCCGCTTGTCGGGCCGATCGAGCCGAACCTGGGCGATCGTACCCGCGTCGTTCCGCTCGACCCGCAGGGTGTTCCAGCTCATCGGGCGCCGACCAGGCCCCGCACCGCCGCGATCATCTTGGCGGAGTCGAATCCGATCCCGTCGCGGAAGACCAGTTCGACCTTCTTGATGTCGCTGATCTGGGCGGCCGGGTTGCCGGCGATGAGCACCAGGTCGGCATTCTTCCCGACGGCGATCGAGCCGGTCTCGCCGAAGATGCCGAGCGCCTTGGCACCGTTGGACGTGGCCACCTGGATGGCCTCGACCGGCGTGAAGCCGGCTTCGACCAGCAACTCGACGTTCCGCTGGTTGCCGTAGCCGAAGAGCGCCCCGCCGTTCCCGGTCGGGTCGACGCCCGAGCCGAGGAGCCCGCCGGCCCGCGCAAAGGCCAGTTCGTAGGCCATGCCGGTCTTGAAGACGTCGAGCGGGATGCCGCTGTTCGTCTCGGCGATCCGGGCCCGCGAGGTCAGGTACTCGGTCCGGGCGTCGGGCGACATCGCGTCGAGCACCCGCTGCTCGAGCGGGGGCCGGTTGGCGACGAACAGCTCGTAGACCACGAGCGTCGACGTGAGCGCCACGTTCTTGGCGATCATGTCCTTGAAGGTGGCGGTGACTTCCGGGCTCTTCACGTCAAGCCCGATGAAGCTCTGCATCATGTTCGGCGAGCACTCGTCGGGCTTCCGGGTCTTGTCGTAGTCGGAATTGGCGAACAGCCCGTGCTCGATGGCGTCGATGCCGAGCGCCACGGCCTCGCGGTACGGCACGGAGCAGAGATGGCCGGTGAACTTGAGGCCGTGCTTGTGGCCTTCGTCGATGGCGGCCTTCATGGCAGCCCGGCTCACCCCGGTGTAGAACTTGAGCCAGCTCACGCCCTCCGCGGCCCAGTAGGCCACGATCCGGCGGGCCTCGTCCTCGCTGTTGAGGCCCACCATGGTGCTGCCGAGGCCCTGGCCGGGGCCGGTCAGGTACGGTCCGGTGATGAAGAGCCGGGGCCCGGGAAAGTCACCCCGTTCGATCGACCGCTTCAGGTTGAGTTCGGCGTAGGGGTTGTTGGCGCCGGTGGTCCGGACGGTGGTGACCCCGCTCGCGAGGTAGAGGAGCGGCGCCGTGAAGTTCGACTGGACCACCCGACCCGAGGTGGTGTAGTAGCTGTGGTCGTGGAGACCGACCATGCCCGGCATCAGGGTCTTCCCGCTGCCATCGACGGTCCGCGCCCCGGCGGGCACCGCCGCCCCCGCGCCGACCGCGGCGATCTTGCCGTTCTGGATCACCACCGTCTGACCCTCCCGCGGCGCGGTGCCCATGCCGTCGATGACCCGGACGTTCGTGATCGCGATGGCGGGGGCGTCGACGGCCACGAAGTTGGTGACCTGGGGGCCGAGGCGGGCCGGCCGCTGAGCGGAAACCGTCCCCGCGGCGAGCAGGGCAAGGGAGACGACGGGGGTCAAGGCACGGCGCATGGGGCTTCCTGGCTGGGGGACGGACCGGCTAATGTCTCGGGGACGCAGACCGATTATACTCTGGAACGAAGCTGCTGTGGAGACTGACGGCGACATGGCGCAGGTGGCACCCTTGGAATATCCCTCGACCGTGGAGGCAGCCTCCCGCCGCAGCCGCTGGGCGTTCGTCGCCGCCGGGCACCTGTTCGTGGCCCTGGGCGTCGTCGGCGCGTTCCTGCCGGTCATGCCCACCACGGTCTTCCTGATCCTCGCCGCCTCCTGCTACGCCCGCGGGTCGGCCCGATTCCACCAGAAGCTCCGCGGTCACCCCACCTTCGGCCCCGTGGTCCGGGACTGGGAGGAGCATCGGGCCATGAGCCGCCGGGCCAAGACGATCGCGGTCTCGATGATCGTCGTCTCGTTCGGCTTTGCCCTCTTCTTCATTCCGCTGACCTGGATCCGCGTCCTCCACGTCGCCATCGGCGTGGCGCTGGTGGCGTTCATCCTCCGGATCCGGACCCGCTGACTCGCTAGAGGATGTATTTCCGGAGGTCGTCGTCGGTGACGACCTTGAGCAGTCGTTCCCGCACCTTGGCCCCGTCCATCACGATCTTCCGATCGAAGTCGGGCAGCTCGAACAGCACCTCGTCCATCAGGGTCGACATCACCGTGTGGAGCCGTCGCGCGCCGATGTTCTCCATCCGGTCGTTGGCGAGCGCCGCGATCCGGGCGATCTCGGCCACCCCGTCGTCGGTGAAGATCAGCTCCGCCTGTTCGGCGCCGACGAGCGCCTGATACTGACGGGTGAGCGAGTTCTCCGGCTCCTTCATGATCCGGATGAAGTCGGCCTCGGTGAGCGGGGTGAGTTCCACCCGGATCGGGAACCGGCCCTGGAGTTCGGGAATCAGGTCGGACGGCTTGGAGACGTGGAACGCGCCAGCGGCGATGAAGAGGACGTGGTCGGTCCGGACGTAGCCGTACCGAGTCTGGACCGTGGAGCCCTCGACGATCGGGAGCAGATCGCGCTGGACCCCCTCGCGCGACACGTCGGGCCCGCTGGTGGCCCGTTCGCCCGCGATCTTGTCGATCTCGTCGATGAAGATGATTCCGTGGTTCTCCACCCGGTCGAGCGACTCGTTGATGACGTCGTCCATGTCGACCATCCGGCGGAGCTCCTCGTCGGTCAGGATCCGCCGGGCTTCCGGGACCTTGACCGTGCGGCGCTTCTTCCGCTTGGGCAGCATTTCCTGGAACCACTCGCCCCAGTTGAAGTCGGCGCCCTCCATGCCCATGGGCGGCTGGGGCATCATGTCCATCGACGGGAAGTTCTGGGCCTGGACCTCGATGTCGACCTCGCGGTCGTCGAGCTTCCCGTCGGCCAGGAGCTGGCGGAGCTTTTCCTTGGAGCGGGCCCGCCGATCGGCGTCGGCCTGGGCTTCTTCCTTCGACACGGCGCCACTCGGCGACACCACGAACACGCCCGACGACTCGCCGGCGGGCTTGGTGGCGCTGGGGGGCGGGGGCGGCGGCGCCGCGGGAAGGAGCAGATCGAGGAGCCGATCGTCGGCCTTCTTCTCGGCCTGATCGTAGACGTCGTCCTCGCGCTCGTTCCGGACCAGGTTGACGGCGGCGTCCACCAGGTCGCGCACCATGGTCTCGACGTCGCGCCCCACGTAGCCCACCTCGGTGAACTTCGAGGCTTCCACCTTGACGAACGGCGCCCCGGCCAGCCGGGCCAGCCGGCGGGCGATTTCGGTCTTCCCGACGCCGGTCGGACCGATCAGGATGATGTTCGAGGGAGTGATTTCGTCCCGGATCTGGTCCGGCGCCTGGCCGCGACGCCACCGGTTCCGGACCGCGATGGCGATGGCCCGCTTGGCCGCCTCCTGGCCGACGATGTAGCGGTCGAGTTCCGCCACGATCTGGCGGGGCGGCATTTCCTCGAGCCACGGAAGGGGCTGGGTCTCTTCGGCGGCGGACGGGTCTTTCGGCGCGGTCATCGGGACAATCTATGCCGGGCGGGTCCGGGGACGAAATCGGCTCGGGCGACCC